>CAIYSK010000392.1 GCA_903928835.1 uncultured cyanobacterium | reverse complement strand
GCCAGCACCTTCAGCGCCCGGGTAACGGCCAGCACCCTCACCGATCCCTATGCGGTGGTGGCCTCGGCCGTTGGCACCCTGGCCGGGCCCCTCCATGGGGGCGCCAACGAGGACGTGCTCGAGATGCTCGAGCTGATCGGCACGGAAGACCGGGTGGAAGCCTGGCTGGATCAGGCCATTGCCGAGAAGCAAAAGATCATGGGCTTTGGCCACCGCGAATACAAGGTCAAAGATCCGCGGGCGGTGATCCTGCAGCAGCTGGCCGAGCAGTTGTTTGACCAGTTCGGCCACGATCCGATGTACGACCTGGCCCGCAAGTTGGAAGCGGTTGCGGCAGATCGGCTTGGGCCCAAGGGGATCTATCCCAACGTCGATTTCTATTCCGGCTTGGTGTACCGCAAGCTCGGCATTCCCGAGGATCTGTTCACACCGATCTTTGCGATTGCCCGGGTGGCTGGCTGGCTGGCCCACTGGAAGGAGCAGCTCGGGGCTAACCGCATTTACCGCCCCAGCCAGATCTATACCGGTCCCAGTGGCCTCACCTGGCAACCCCTCTCCGAGCGCTGAGCGCTCCGGGCCCCTGAGCGCTCAGCGCTCCTTGCACCTAAGTTGCCCCCATCGCAGCCGCTCCCATCGCCGCCACCTGCATGGTGATCGCCTCCGCCTTTGCTCCGGGGTTGTCCCTGGCTCCTTCCCTAGCTGGCTTGCCGGGCATGGGGGGGGCAAACCCCTTGGCCGTTGTTAGCCCTGGCCTCGACCTGGAGTCGAGCTTCAGCAGCCTGCTGGAGGGCCTGGGCCTAACCCCTGCCGCGGCCCATCTGGTCTGGCTGCCTGTGCCCATGCTGCTGGTGCTGGTCGCCGCGGTGGTCGGGGTGCTGGTCACCGTCTGGCTGGAGCGCAAGATCTCTGCCGCCGTGCAGCAACGGATCGGCCCGGAATACGCCGGCGCCCTGGGGGTGCTCCAGCCCCTGGCCGACGGCCTCAAGCTCCTGTTCAAGGAAGACATCATCCCCGCCAGGGCCGATGGGCTGCTGTTCACGCTCGGACCGGTGCTGGTGGTGGTGCCAGTGATCCTGAGCTGGCTGGTGGTGCCCTTTGGTCAGAATTTGCTGATCAGCAATGTGGGCGTCGGCATTTTCCTTTGGATCGCCCTGAGCAGCCTCCAGCCCATCGGCCTGTTGATGAGTGGCTACGCCAGCAACAACAAATATTCCTTGCTCGGTGGCCTGCGGGCCGCGGCCCAGTCGATCAGCTACGAGATCCCCCTAGCCCTGGCCGTGCTGGCGGTGGTGATGATGAGCAACTCGCTCAGCACCGTTGACATCGTCAACCAGCAGACGGGAGCCGGCATCCTCAGCTGGAACATCTGGCGCCAGCCGGTGGGCTTTGTGATCTTCTGGATCTGCGCCCTGGCCGAATGCGAACGCTTGCCGTTTGACCTGCCAGAGGCCGAGGAAGAGCTGGTGGCTGGCTACCAGACCGAATATGCCGGCATGAAGTTCGCCCTGTTTTACCTGGGCAGCTACATCAACCTGGTGCTCTCGGCCCTGCTGGTCTCGGTGTTGTATTTGGGGGGCTGGGGCTTCCCGGTGCCGGTTGAATGGCTCGCCGCTGGCCTGGGCCAGTCGGTGGACGCCCCCGTGGTGCAGGTGATCACCGGCAGCCTGGGGATTGTGATGACCGTGCTTAAGGCCTACCTGCTGGTCTTCTTCGCGATCCTGCTGCGTTGGACCGTGCCCCGGGTGAGGATCGATCAGCTGCTCAACCTGGGCTGGAAATTCCTGCTGCCAATTGCCCTGGTCAACCTGCTGGTCACGGCGGCCCTGAAGCTGGCCTTTCCCGCTGTTTTCGGTGGCTAAACCCCATCCGGCCAGCCGGCCAGCCATCATGGGGCCGGTCCGATCAGGCCGCACCAGCCCCTGACCTGCCGCTCCCAGGCCCTAGCTCCACCCCCAGCCCCCATTTGCTTTTCGGCCCATGTTCGGCTTCCTCAAGACAGTCGGCGACTACACCCGCGAGACGGTTGATGCCGCCAAGAGCCTGTCCCAGGGCCTGGGGGTCACCTTCGATCACCTGCGCCGCAGGCCGATCACGGTGCAGTACCCCTACGAGAAGCTGATCCCGTCGGAGCGCTACCGGGGCCGCATCCACTTCGAATTCGACAAGTGCATCGCCTGTGAGGTGTGTGTGCGCGTCTGCCCGATCAACCTGCCGGTGGTGGATTGGGTGATGAATAAGGCCACCAAGAAGAAGGAGTTGCGTAATTATTCCAT
>CAIYSK010000391.1 GCA_903928835.1 uncultured cyanobacterium | reverse complement strand
GCTCCAACGCCATCCACTGCTCGGCCAAAACAGGGCTGGGTGTTCCAGACATTCTTCAGGCCGTGGTGGATCGGGTGCCACCACCGCCCGACAAGGTTGCCGAACCCCTCAGGGCCCTGATCTTCGACTCCTACTACGACCCCTATCGGGGTGTGATTGTCTACTTCCGGGTGATTTCCGGCTCCATCAGCAAGCGCGACAAGGTGCTGTTGATGGCGAGCAAGAAGACCTATGAGCTCGACGAAGTTGGGGTGATGGCGCCCGACCAGCGCCAAGTGGATTCACTCCATGCCGGGGAGGTGGGTTACCTGGCGGCCTCGATCAAGGCCGTGGCCGATGCCCGGGTGGGCGACACGATCACCTTGTTCAGCAATCCGGCCACGGAGGCCCTACCGGGTTACACCGAGGCCAAGCCGATGGTGTTTTGCGGCCTCTTCCCCACCGATGCCGACCAATACCCCGACCTGCGCGAAGCCCTCGACAAGCTGCAGCTTTCGGATGCGGCCTTGAAATACGAGCCCGAAACCAGTAGTGCCATGGGTTTTGGCTTTCGCTGTGGCTTTTTGGGCCTGTTGCACATGGAAATTGTGCAGGAAAGGTTGGAGCGGGAATACAACCTGGATTTGATCGTCACCGCACCGTCGGTGATCTATCTGGTGAACATGCTCGATGGCTCCACCTTGATGGTGGACAACCCGGCCACCTTGCCCGACCCCCAGCAGCGCGAATCGATCGAAGAGCCCTACGTGAAGCTCGAGATCTATACCCCGAACACCTACAACGGCACCTTGATGGAGCTGTGCCAGGAGCGCCGGGGTGAGTACATCGACATGAAGTACATCACCACCGATCGGGTCACCCTGCACTACGAGATGCCCCTGGCCGAAGTGGTGACCGACTTCTTCGATCAGATGAAGAGCCGCACCAAGGGCTATGCCTCGATGGAATACAGCCTGATCGGCTACCGCAAGAACGAACTGGTGCGCCTGGATGTGCTGATCAACGCTGAAAAGGCCGATCCCCTCACCACGATCGTGCACCGCGATAAGGCCTACAACGTGGGCAAGGGCTTGGTGGAGAAGCTCAAGGAATTGATCCCGCGCCAGCAGTTCAAAATCCCGATCCAGGCGTCTATTGGCAGCAGGGTGATTGCCTCCGAGAGCATCAGTGCGATCCGCAAAGACGTGCTCGCCAAGTGCTACGGCGGCGACATCTCCCGAAAGAAAAAACTGCTGCAGAAGCAGGCCAAGGGCAAAAAGCGCATGAAGGCGATGGGCAAGGTGGACGTACCCCAAGAGGCCTTTATGGCCGTGCTGAAGCTCAACCAGTAACCAGTCGCGTCAGGGGTGCATCCATCCCATACTTGGGTGCATCCTGCCTTCGGCTGGCTTGAGCAACGTGGTCAGCTCTCCCTCAAGTGATCGGCATGGGGTCAGTAGGACAGATCTGGCCCGGTGGGGGTTGCTCGATCGGGTGCTGCGTGAACGCTGCATTGATGGTGTGTTGGCCGATCGCTCCTTGCCAGAGCCAGCTCAGTTGGTGGCCCTCCGCCTGGATTGGGAACAACGGCACAATTTGACCAGCCCGGAGCAGGTTCAAGCCTGGATGATGCAGCATGGATTGGATGAGGAAGCCATCGATCGGATGGCCTCCCGCTCCTGGCAGTGGTTGCTGTGGTGCCAAGAGCGCTGGGGTTCTGAATTGCAGACCCTCTTTTTAAAACGCAAGCCTGAGCTCGATCAGGTCACCTATTCCATGCTGCGTCTTCGTAATGGCGAGCTGGCTTCTGAGCTCTATTTGCAAATCAAGGAGGGAGACGCGTCGTTTGCGGATTTGGCCCAAGAATTTTCCGAAGGTCCGGAGAAGGAGGCTGGCGGTTTGGTTGGTCCGATGCCCCTTGCCCAGCCCCACCCTGGATTGGCCCGGTTGCTGCAGGTCAGCCAACCCGGTCAGCTTTGGCCCCCCAAGGCCCTCGAGGGGTGGTGGGTGATTGTGCGGCTTGAGGCATTGCATGGCGCGGTCCTCGATCAGGCGATGCAAGAGCGCTTGTTGCTTGATGAGGGAGAGCGGGCTATCGCCCAGCTGCTACAGCAGAACACCATGTTGGGGGCCTAAAGCTCGCATTTCTCTAAATCCTTTGCGAGAATCAGTGATACTTGCTGCATTCAGTGGCATGCGTTTCCGCCTCAACCCTTGGACCTTGCGCTTGCTCTTCGGGTTGTTGCGGGATGGTCACCTTTTGACCAGCTCGGTCAATCTGGCCAAGCCCGCCTAGCTGAATCCCTCCAGCCCCTGCGCTTGCGGCCTGGTCAAAAGCTCTACGACTTCGGCAGTCTTCCCCCTGGCATTGCCTTGGTGGTGAAGGGCCAGCTGAGGCTCTTGGGACGGGATGAAAATGGTGAACCCTTCACCATTCAGCGGATTGGTGCTGGGGGGATGGCAGGCCAGGTCGCCTTGCTCAGGGGTGTGCCAGGCCATGCCTTGGCCGCCTCCCTGCCGACCCAGCTCTGGCTGTTGCCAGCGGAAAACTTTTTGCAGGCGCTCGGTGAACAACCCTCGCTGAATGCCAGTTTTTCGGGTCCAAGTATTGAGGAGTTGTATGCGGCGGCGGCGGCCAGCCGCAGGCCTGAATTGCCCAGCCGGGTCACCCTGCGGGACTGGGCGGCTAACCAGATGCAGGAGGCCCCGGGCGAGCAGCAGGTTTTGCTCTTACCCCCGGGAACCCACAGCTTTCCCGAAGGCTGGACATCCTGGTTGGTGAGTTCAGACAACCTGGAGGGTCTCGAGCCAGGCCGGGAAGTTCAAGGTCCAGTGGAATTGGCTGTGCGCGGCAAGTTGCCGGGTCGCTTGCTTGCCCAGCCATCGTCATGGCCCCCCCTGCGGCTGCCCGCCGCCATGGTGGTGGATCCCGATTTGGAAGGAGATGCCACCGAACCCAATGTGGTTTTAGATCCGGAATGGGTGGAAAGCCCTGGCTCGATCGTCGCGTTTCAGCGGCAAACCGATGCCCTGGAGGATTGGTACGGGCGGCTTAACGATGATGGATCCTTCCCCCAGATGCGCGGCGAAGGGCCGATTGATGAGCCCCTGGCCTGCCTGCGGATGCTGGCAAGGCACTTCGATTTGCCCTTTCGCAGGGATGTATTGCGGCGCATCTTGGCCGATCAATTGCAGCGGGAGGGTGAAGACAGTATTGCCCTGATCCAGTTGGCGGCAGTCTGTGACCTGATGGGGCTTCGGGCCTCCATGCTGGAAGTCAATGAAGCCCAGTTGCAGCGCTTGCCAACGCCAGCGGTGATCGTGCAACAGGGGCGACCGTTAGTCATTTGGCAATCAGGTCCCCTAGAAGCACTGGTGGGCAACCCGCGCAAGGGTCAGGAAAGGCTGGCCTATGCCGACCTGAGCGATTTCAATGAGGAAGGGAAGTTGGCGGTGCTGTGTCTGGAGAGAAGTGCCAACACTCCTAAGGCCCGCTTTGGATTGAGTTGGTTTTTGCCTGCTCTGATGCAGCATCGGGTCGTCTTGGTCCAAGTGCTCATTGCAAGTTTTTTTGTTCAATTATTTGCGCTTTTTAATCCCCTATTGATTCAGCAAATCATTGATGCGGTGATTAGCCAGGGCAACTTGAGCAGTCTCAATGTGCTTGGTACGTTGCTTGTGGGTATGGCTGTAGCCCAGGCGGTGCTGGGATCCTTGCGAACCTATCTCTTCTCTGATACCACCAATCGTATTGATATATCCCTAGGGGCCACAATTATCGACCATCTTCTTCGGCTCCCATTGGGATACTTCGCCAAACGTCCTGTTGGTGAAGTGAGTAGTCGCATTAATGAGCTTGAGAAAATACGCCGATTCCTAACTGGGACAGCCCTAACGGTTGTTTTGGATGCTTGTTTCTCTTTGATTTATATATGTGTGATGCTGCTCTACAGCGTGCAGCTTACATTTTGGGCCTTGGCAGTTGTGCCGTTCTTTATTGTCCTCACCATTGCCGCTGCCCCTGTGATTCGGCGGCAGCTTCGCAATCAAGCTGAAGCCAATGCCAGGGTTCAGAGCCATTTGGTTGAAACCCTGGGAGGGATGGAAACGGTTAAGGGCCAGGGCATGGAATTACACAGTCGCTGGCGCTGGCAGCAACTCTATGGCGGTCAAATTCAGGCAGGTTTCCATAACACTCTCACCAGTACGGCTGCGGGTTCTGCCAGTAACTTCTTGGAGCAGTTTTCTGGCTTGCTCGTGTTGTGGGTTGGGGCCACGCTCGTCTTAAAGGGAGAAATGTCCCTTGGCCAGCTCATCGCCTTCAGAATTTTGGCTGGCTATGTAACCAGTCCAATGCTCAGATTGGCAACGCTCTGGCAGAACTTTCAGGAGACGGCTCTTTCGCTCGAAAGGCTCGCTGACATTGTTGATCACCCAGAAGAGATTGAAATCGCCGGTGAGCAATTACCACCACTGCCTCCCATCCAAGGCGCCATTAGCTATGAAGCAGTCAATTTTCGCTTTGCCAACCATGGCCCATTGCAGTTGTTAAATGTCAGTTTTGAGATCCCACAGGGTTCGTTTGTTGGGGTTGTGGGAACCAGTGGTTCTGGTAAAAGCACATTGCTGAAACTACTAACCCGTCTCTATGACCCAACAGAGGGCACGATTCGTATTGATGGTTATGATATTGCCAAGGTTGATTTGTATTC
>CAIYSK010000390.1 GCA_903928835.1 uncultured cyanobacterium | reverse complement strand
TCACCACAATGTGCTCGGGGTGCTCGGCCCTGAAGGCGGCAAAGGCATCGGCAGGACAGGCATCGGCCAGGCTGCATCCGGCCTCCAAATCGGGGATCAGCACCGTTTTGGCGGGGCTCAGGATCTTGGCCGTTTCGGCCATGAAGTGAACCCCACAAAACACAATCACCTCAGCGTCAGTGCCTGCGGCCTGACGGGAGAGTTCGAGGGAATCACCGATGAAGTCGGCGATGTCCTGGATGGCCCCGTCCTGGTAGTAATGGGCCAGGATCACGGCCTTGCGCTGACGCTTCAGCTCTGCGATGGCCGCGGGGAGTTCGGAGGCAGGGGGACAGTTGCTGGATGCCCCAGAACTCGTCTGAGGGGAATGGGCAGAGGTAAAAATCAACCGATGCCTCAGCTGATGCAGGATGGAACGAGCCTAGGCATTCGGTGTTAGCAGACTTGAGAATCGCCATCGCCGGAGATCTCCACGGTGCTTGGGACCATTCCGACCACAGTTTGCTGGCGATCCTGAAGCCCGACGGGCTCCTGGTGGTGGGCGATCTCAGCGACGGTCACCAACGGATTCCGTCCTTGCTGCGCCAGCTCAAGCTCCCGGTGGCTTGCGTCCTGGGCAACCATGACACCGGGAAGGATTCATCGGGCCGCACCCTGCAGCGCCAAATTGAGGCCCTAGGCCCCCTCCACTGCGGTTGGGGTTTGTGCCAATGGCCGGGTCTGGCTGTCGTTGGGGCTCGGCCGGCTACGGCTGGAGGGGGTTTCCATCTCTCCCAAGCCGCCCTGTCTGCCTTTGGTCCGGTCACCCTGCAGCAGTCGGTCGATCGGATCACCACAGCAGCGATGGCTGCCGACCCAGATGCCCCCCTTGTGCTGCTGGGCCACAGCGGACCGACGGGCCTTGGCAGCGAAGCAACGGCCCCCTGTGGCCGCGACTGGAAGCCTCCAGCCATGGACTGGGGCGACCAGGACCTGGCCCTGGCGATTCAGCAGATCCGTCGCCAGCGCCCCGTCCCCCTGGTGGTTTTTGGCCACATGCACCATGCCCTGAGGCGCGGCCAGGGCGAGCGGGTGAGCTTTTGCCGCGACCGGGCCGGTACTTCTTATTTGAATACGGCCTGCGTACCCCGCCATGGCAGCGATGCTGCCGGTCGTGACCTACGCCATTTCAGTTGGGTTGAATTTTCAGGCCACCAGCTGGTTCACGTCAGCCACCGTTGGTACGGCCTGGGCGGTGACTTGCTCTACGAGGAGCGGCTGTTCGAGGTTCCCGAAGCTGCTCGGTTGGACGCCCCCCAGTTTTCTCTGTGCTGATCGTCGCCTGCATCAGTGCCCATGGCTTTGGCCACGGGTCCCGTTCGGCTGCGGTCCTGACGGCCTTGCACCAACTTGAACCCGATTGGCGGCTGGTGGTATCGAGCGCCTTACCGGCTGATTTTTTGACCATGGCCCTAGGGACAGTGCCGTTTGAGCACCGCCCCTGCCAGTGGGATGTGGGTGTGGTGCAAGCCAACGCCTTGGGCGCGGATCCAGAGGCCACCCTCGAGGCCCTGGAGCGCTTGGAGCAGCTGCTGCCAGGGCAAATCGAGGCAGAGGCCACCTGGTTGCTGGCCCAGGGAGAACCCATCCTGGTCTTGGGTGATGTGCCACCGGCGGCGGTTCTGCTGGCCCAGCGCCTGGGCGCCCCCCTGGTTTGGTTGGCGAGCTTTGGTTGGGACGCCATCTATGGCTCCATGGGCCCCGCGTTTGAGCGTTGGCGCCAGCAGGCCCTTTCCCTGTACCTCCAGGGACAGCTGCTTCTGGCCTGCCCCCTGGCGATGCCCATGGCCTGGGGAATTCCCCAGGTGCAACTTGGCCTGACGGCGGGCAAGCCCAGGCTTCAGGCAGCTGAGTTGGCCCGCCAGTTGGATCTCCCCGGTGACCCTGAGCGGTGTGTCTTGATCAGTTTTGGGGGCCTGGGTATCGACTTCGATCCCCTACTGCTGGACCTTTGGCCGGAGCATGTGTTTGTGGGGCCGAACCCTGCTTTGGCCCTCGCACCCAATGGCCGGCTCCTGCCCAAGGGGGTACGGCCCTTGGAGGTAATGCCCCACTGCCGTCGTCTGATTACCAAGCCTGGATACAGCAGTTTCTGTGAGGCCCTAGAGCTGGGCCTGGGTATCCATGTCGTCCATCGCGACGGCTTTGCCGAGGCTGCCGTGTTGGAGCTGGCCCTGCAGCGCCATGGGCAGCATCGACTATTGAGCCAAGACCAATGGCAACGGGGTGAATGGCAGCTCGGCCAACCCCTGCTCCCCCCCCAGGGGCCACCCTTGCCCGGTGGGGGCTGCGAGCAAGCTGCTGCTGCCTTAAGTGGATTCGCCGCAGCGGGGGATGGTTTTGCGCTTCAATCGAGAGGCCAATTCTTCGATTGGCACTAAACGCCTCGTGGTTGGTGACGATGGTCGGCACATTGGGGGCACATCAAACCATTTGTTTTTAACAACCTTCAACTCCCGCTTCCCGCTGGGAATTAGTTGAATTTCCTAAGGGGTTTTTCTGTATAAAGCGTCACATATTTGATTCGGTGGCGCCTTCTTTGCTGGGATTTTGCTCTTCGCCTGTTGCCCGGTTTGCTTCTATCTCGCCTCAGCTCACTTGTTGTTCTCACAGTTGCAGCCTTAGCTCCCTGTGGCTTTGGGGCCTCCGCCCGGGCCCAGGTGGATCAACCGAGTACCGAGCAACCGAGTACCGAGAAACCCACTACGCAAAACCTGATTGCGGATAAAACAAGCACAGAACTGTTGTTTCGATTGCCTCCGCCCGCGCCCCTGATCTTCGCCATTACTCCAGAGCGCAGGGCCCTGCTCAACACCATCCGCTATGCGGAGGGT
>CAIYSK010000389.1 GCA_903928835.1 uncultured cyanobacterium | reverse complement strand
TTACGGCCCTTGGCCTTGCGCACGCAATCGATAATCCGCGCCCGGATCGCTTCCGGGGTACCAAACAGCAGGCCGGGATCCACGTTGCCCTGCACGCCGATGTGCTCGGGCAGGCGGGCCAGGCCCTCGGCCATGTCCACGGTCCAATCCAGGGAAATGATGTCCACACCAGTGCGGGCCATGCGCTCCAGCACCCCGGCGCTGCCGGAGATATAGAGGATCAAGGGGGTGTCTGGATGGGTAGCCTTCACCTGGTCGATCACCCGTTTTTGATAGGGCGCCGCAAAGGTGTCGTAGTCGACAGGCGAGAGCTGGCCGGCCCAGGAATCAAACATCTGCACCACCTGGGCGCCGGAATCGATCTGATAGCGCACGTAGGTGGCGATCGAATCGGCCAGATGGGCCAGCAGCTTGTGCAGCAGGGCGGGCTCCTGGAAGGCCATCGCCTTGATCACGGCGTAGTTCTTGGAGCTCTTGCCCTCCACGGCGTAGGCGGCCAGGGTCCAGGGGGCGCCGACGAAGCCGAGCACGGTGGCCTCATTGCCGACATCGCGGCGCAGGCGGCCCAGCACCTCGCCGACGAAGGGCAGGGCCTCGGCCGGATCTAGGGGCCGCAGGGCATCCACCTGGGCCTGGGAGCGGATGGCGGGCTCGATGATCGGACCGCGACTTTCGATGATGTCGAAGTCGATGCCCATGCCCGGCAGGGGCGTGAGGATGTCGGAAAAGAGGATCACGCCATCGGGTTTGAAGGCGTGGAACGGCTGCATCGAGATCTCATAGGAGAGATCCGGGTTCTCGGAGCGTTCACGGAAGCCAGGGTGCCGGTCGCGCAGGTCCCGGTAGACCTTCATGTAGCGACCGGCCTGGCGCATCATCCAGACGGGAGGACGCTCCACCTGCTCACCTCGGGCGGCGCGCAGCAGCAGGGGGGCGGTTCCAGACATGGCGAAAAGCGGGTCCAGGGGCGAACTTACCCGATGGCAGCGCCGCTTTCGGCATCGGCGTCACACAGCTCCTGACTCCGTTTCTCATCACGCTGCAGCACCAGCACGCTCAGGGGCGGCAGGCAAAGGTTGAGGGACTGGTCGTAGCCATGGATGCCGACGGCATCGCTGAACTTGCCGCCCAGGTTGCCGAGGTTGCTGCCGCCGTAGCGCTCGGCGTCGGTGTTGAACACCTCGGCGTAGTAGCCCTCAACCGGCACCCCTACCCGGTAGTGGGCATGGCTTTGGGGAGTGAAGTTGCAAACCACCAGCACCCAGCGACCGGTGGTGGCCTCGCGCCGCATGAAGCTGATCACCGAGTGGCGATTGTCGTTGCAATCGATCCACTGGAAGCCGAACTGGTCAAAATCGTCGCCCCAGAGAGCCCGTTCTGACTTGTAGAAGATGTTGAGGTCGTCGACGAGGCGTTGCAGGCCCCGATGGGGTTCGTGCTCGAGCAATTCCCACTGCAGGTCGCCCCAAACATTCCATTCGGAGCGCTGGCCAAATTCCATCCCCATGAAGATGGTTTTCTTACCCGGATGGGTCCACATGTAGGCAAGTAGGGCGCGCACATTAGCGAATTTCTGCCAGTCGTCACCTGGCATCTTGTGCAGCAAATGGCTCTTGCCATGCACCACCTCATCATGGCTGAGGGCCAGCATGAAGTTCTCGGTGTAGTTGTACCAGATCGAGAAGGTGAGGTTGTTCT
>CAIYSK010000388.1 GCA_903928835.1 uncultured cyanobacterium | reverse complement strand
GGGAAGTCGGCGTAGGCCGTATTGGCGGCGAGGAGCAGGATCAGCAGGGTCGCCACCTGCAACACCAACACCATCGGGTTGTTGTGACCAAAAACCTGATCACCCAGTTGGTAGAGCAGGGTGGGACCGTTTTCGATATAAACCGTGCCCAGCTGTTGGGCGAGCACGCTCATCCCGCCAAACATCACGGCGAGTAAGAGCACCATCACGGTGAGCACGCGCCGGGCGTTTTTCCATTCGGTGGGCTTAAAGGCCATCACCGAATCGCTAATGGCCTCAATGCCCGTGAGGGCAGCGCAGCCGGAGCTGAAGGCCCGCATCATCAGCACGGCACTGATGGCCGTAAGGCTGCCGTGCTCTTCGGCCATGCGCAGGTTTTGCTCGGCGGTGGCCATGGGGGCAATGTCGCCATGGGCCAGCTTGAGCAGACCCACTCCCACCACCGTGAGTACGGCAGCCATAAACACATAGGTGGGGGCGCTGAGCAGTTGGGCGCTGGAGCGCAGGCCCCGCAGGTTGGCCACCATTAACAGCACCAAGGCCACCAGGCACAGGGGAACCCGATAGGGCTCCAGGCCATGGAAATAGGAGGTGAGCGCCGAGATGCCGGCTGCCGTGCTCACGGCCACGGTGAGCACGTAATCAATGGAGAGGGCGGCCCCAGCCACCAGGCCCGGGAGATCGCCGAGGTTTTGGTGGGAGACCCGGTAGGAGCCCCCCCCCTGGGGATAGGCCTTGATGGTTTGGCGATAGCTAATCGCCACGATGAGCATCAGGGCGATGATGAGCCCCGTGATCGGCAGGGTGAAGCCCAGGCCCACGGCCCCGGCCATACCGAGCACCAGCACGATTTCCTGGGTGGCGTAGGCCACCGAGGAGAGGGCATCGGAGCTCAGGATGGCGAGCGCCTCAGCGTTGGTGAGCCGCTCTTCAGCGTGGGCGCTGGTGGGCAGGGGCTTGCCGATCAACGTGCGGCGCAAGTCCCACACACGAGAGGCTTGGAAGCGGCCCATTTAGCCCGGGGTTAAGAAGATTTCGCCCCAGTCTGACCCTTTGAGAGAACGCTAAAGGGAATGGAAAGGATTGCGTTGCTGCAGGGCATCGATACCCAGTTGCTGGCGCCAGTCCTGTAGTGGTGTTGACCATCCTTCCTCCCAGCGCTGGGCCAGGAGTGGCTGGCTCTTGGCCCCCAGCTCCAATCCGTAGGCAATGGCGAGTCCCACATCGGGGCCCTCTTGGGGATCCGCTTCGGCCCGATGCAGCAGATGGGCGGCCAGGAGTAGGGCCGTGCCGGGCCAGCGCAGTTGTTCCGTGGTGAGGCCATCGAGGGCGGCCTCCCCTGCGGAGGTGGGGGGAATCCCAGTCACCACATGCCAAAGATCATGGGTGTGGCGAATCCGCAGTTGGAGATAGTGGTCGTCGGCATTACTGCCTTCGGAAAACTCAGGATCAGGGAGGGGCTCTAGACCCTGGCCTTGAAGAAAGTGCCCGTAGGAGCGGCCCAAGCTGCCGGGCGGTAGCTGGATCAGCTCAGAGGTTTGGGGCCACGGCCCCCAGTAGCGCTCGGCCACCAATGGGGCAATGGCAGGGTTGCTTTTTAGCCGTTGCCGGGCTTGGGCCGCCGCCGGAGTGGCATAGCTGGCATTGAGTAAATGAAAGGCGTGGTCGCTGTCGTCGGGGTTGTGGCTGAGCGCCACAAGGTCCCGGGCGATGTCCAGAACCCGTTGATCAAAGGATTGGGACCGCAACCGAGTCAATGGTGGTCCAGGCCAAACGCTTTCCTCAAATCCTAGGCAGTTGGGATTGCTGCCAAACTGCGCCCAACTTCATTCGGCATCCATGGTTGGGTTTCGCAGGCTGGCTGCCGTACTTCCGGTTCTCACATCCCTCGCGTTGGTGGGATGCGCCAGCGATGGCGGCGGTGTGCAGAGCCAGAAGATAGCCACGATCAAAGGCCGCGGCACCCTGGTTTGTGGGGTGGATGGCAAGTTGCCAGGTTTTAGCTTTGTCAAGCCAGACGGCAGCTACAGCGGCCTGGATGTGGATGTGTGCAAGGCCGTCGCAGCAGCGCTGTTTGGCGATCCAGCCAAGGTGGATTACCGCGACCTCAATTCCAGCGAACGGTTTGCGGCCCTGGCCAGTGGCGAGGTGGATCTGCTCTCGCGCAACACCACCCTCACCCTGAGTCGGGATGCTTCGGGCGGTAACGGGCTCAGTTTTGCCCCCACCACCTTCTACGACGGCCAAGGGGTGATGGTGCCCGCGTCCAGCGGCATTCAGAGCCTCAAGGATTTGGCCGGTAAGCCCATTTGCGTGGAGAGCGGCACCACCACCGAGCTCAACCTCGCCGATCGCATGCGTGAAATCAACGCCCCTTACACACCGCTCAAATTCCAAACCGGCGACCAGACCTATGCGGCCTACCTGCAGGGTCGCTGCGTGGCCGTGACGAGCGACCGCTCCCAGTTGGCGGCCAAGCGCACCAGCTTCCCCATCCCGGCTGCCCACACCCTGCTGCCTGATGTGCTCAGCAAGGAACCCCTCACCCCCGCCACGGTGAACGCTGATCCCGCCTGGGCCGATGCGGTGCGTTGGACGATCTATTCCCTGATGCAGGCCGAAGAACTCGGCATCACCCAGGCCAATGTGACCGCCAAGGTGGCGGAAGCGAAGGCAAACCCCAACCTTGCTGACCTGCGCCGCTTCCTTGGCGTCGAAGGGGACTTCGGCAAGCAGTTGGGCCTCCCCCCTGATTTTGTGGTGAAGGCGATCTCCGCGGTGGGCAACTACGGCGAAGTGTTTGAGCGCAATGTGGGCAGTGGCTCCAAGCTCAATCTGGAGCGGGGCCTGAATCGTCAGTGGAAAGAGGGCGGCCTGATCTATTCGCCGCCCTTCCGTTGAGGGCTCCTTCGCTAAGGCCTGCTTCACCCACCCCATGGTGGCGCAACCGCCGGGTGGTGCCCTTTGCGGTGCAAGCCGCCGCGGGCTTGCTGGTGCTGGTGATCGTGGCCTTTTTGCTCGGCAATTTGGTGCGCAATCTCACCGCTGCCGGCTTGCTGCTGAGTTGGAGCTGGCTCGATAATCCGGCGGGTTTTGATCTGGCCGAATCCTCGATTCCCTTTTCGGCCAGTCAGCCCTATTGGCTGGCCCTGCTGGCTGGCTTGGTCAACACCTTGAAGGTGGTGGTGGTGGGTCTGGTTGGGGCCACCCTGCTGGGCACGGTGGTGGGCTCTGCCGCCTTTAGCACCAACGGCTTGCTGAAGCGTGTGGCCCGGAGCTACGTGGAATTGGTGCGGAATATCCCCCTGCTGTTGCAGCTGGTCTTTTGGTACTTCGTGGTGTTTCTGGCCTTGCCGAATGGGGCGGATGCCATTCAGCTGCCAGGGATTGTGTTGGCGAAGTCGGGGCTTTATTTGGGGTGGTTTGGGGAGGGTTGGCAGTGGCAGCTACCCCACCTTCAAGAAGGTGTTTGGCAGGCACCCCTGCGCCTCACGGTGGAATTTGGCGCCCTGCTCACGGGGTTGGTTGTTTACACAGCAGCCTTTATTGCCGAGGTGGTGCGGGGGGGCATCGCCGCAGTGCCCCAGGGCCAATGGGAAGCGGCCCGCTCCCTCGGCTTTTCGCCCTTGGTCACCCTGCGGCGGATCGTGATGCCCCAGGCCCTGCGGGTGATCGTGCCGGGCCTCAATAGCCAGTACATCTCCTTGGCCAAAAATTCATCTTTGGCCGTGGCCTGCGGCTACACCGATCTCTATTCCGTTGCAGAAACCACCCTCAACCAAACGGGCCGGGCCGTGGAGGTGGTGGTGTTGCTGCTCGGTTCCTATCTGGTGATCGACCTGCTGATCTCGGCGCTGATGAATGGGCTCAATGCTGCTGTGCAGCTCAAGGACCGCTGATGCCAGCTTCGTTTGCCCCCCCGAGTGTGTCCCCTTCCCGGTGGCAGCGTCTGCGCACCGAGCTGTTTGGCAGCAGGGTGGATGGTCTGATTTCGATTGCCCTCGGGGCTGCCTTGGTGGCGATCGCCTTGGGCTTGCTCAAATGGACTTTCTTCCAGGCCCAATGGGCCGTGATCCAGGCCAACAGCACCCTGTTTGCGGTGGGTCGTTATCCGATTGACCAGCAGTGGCGCCTCTGGCTACTCACCGGCCTACTTGCCGCCGCCAGCGGGTTGAGTTGGGGGCTATTGCGCGCCCTTCCCCGGGACCAAACCACCGGCCAGCTCTGGCCCTTCAACGATCGCCTGGCAGCTGGGGTGTTGGTGGCCCTGGCGCTGGTCGCGCCCCTTTGGCTCCAGCTCAGCCTGGCGATCCAGCTGCGCTGGTGGGGGATCACAGCCCTGGTGTTGGTAGGGCGCTGGGCCATGGCTCGCTGGGGCAGTGGCTTGCCCCGGGGGATCAAACGGCTGGTGCCCTTGATTTGGCCCGGGCTGTATTTGGTGGGCATGGTGCTGATCAGCGGCGGCCTTGGGCTGATTCAGGTCGCCCCCTCCCAATGGGGTGGGCTGTTGCTCACCCTGGTGGCCTCTAGTTTCGCAATCTTGATTTGTTTTCCCCTGGGCCTGGTGCTGGCCCTGGGCCGGCGCAGTGAGCTGCCCCTGCTCCGCTGGGGATCGGTGGTTTACATCGAATTCATCCGGGGTGCCCCGCTGATCACCCTGCTCTTTTTGGGCCAGAACATTCTTGGCTTTTTGCTCCCCGGGGGCCTGGCCCCCGATCGGGTGTGGCGGGCCGCCTGGGTGCTCACCTTCTTCGCGGCGGCCTATGTGGCGGAGGCCCTGCGTTCCGGTTTGGCCGCCGTACCCCGCGGTCAGCTGGAAGCGGCCCAATCCCTCGGCATGACCATGCCCCAGTCCTTGGTTCAGGTGGTGCTGCCCCAGGCCCTGCGGGTCGCCTTGCCCGCGGTGGTGGGCCAGTTCATCACCCTGCTCCAGGACACCACCTTGCTGTCGCTGATTGGCCTACTCGATCTGTTGGGCACGGCCCGGGCCGTGATGGCGAATCCGGCCTTCCTGGGCAAAAGTGCCGAGGTGTATCTGGTGCTGGCGGTGCTGTTTTGGTGCTGCTGCGCCGCCCTGGGGCTCGGTAGCCGCGCCCTGGAAACCCGCCTTAACCCCAGCGACCAGACCAGGTACCAGCGATGACATCGCCCCCCCACGGCACACCTGTCACCATGGATGCCAGGAACCCGGCCGCGATGGACCCCATTCTCGAAGCGCGGGGTGTCCAGAAGTGGTACCCGAATGGCTACCACGCCCTGCGGGGGGTGGACCTCACCGTGCACCGCGGCGAAGTGGTGGTGATCATGGGCCCTTCCGGATCGGGCA
The DNA here is from genome assembly GCA_903928835.1 of uncultured cyanobacterium. GTDB lineage: Bacteria > Cyanobacteriota > Cyanobacteriia > PCC-6307 > Cyanobiaceae > Cyanobium_A. The sequence continues at coordinate 454 of CAIYSK010000388.1, read as the reverse complement.
AAAGCACCTTCCTTCGCACCTTCAATGCCCTGGAGGATTTCCAGCAGGGCTCCATCACGATCGATGGCTTCAGCATCAATGAGGACACCCGCAACATCGAATCGATTCGCCGCGAGGTGGGGATGGTGTTCCAGCAATTCAATCTCTTCCCGCACCTGAGCGTGCTCGACAACCTCACCTTGGCGCCGGTGTTGGTGCGCAAGCGACCCAAGGCCCAGGTGGAGCTCAAAGCGCTGGAGTTGCTCGAGCGGGTTGGCATTGGCGAGCAGGCCCACAAATTTCCAGGCCAGCTCTCGGGCGGGCAGCAGCAGCGGGTCGCCATCGCCCGCTCGCTTTGCATGGAGCCGCGCTTGATGGTGTTTGATGAGCCCACCAGTGCCCTCGATCCGGAGATGGTGCAGGAGGTGCTGGAGGTGATGCAGGAGCTCGCCGCCGATGGCATGACCATGGTTGT
>CAIYSK010000387.1 GCA_903928835.1 uncultured cyanobacterium | reverse complement strand
GGGATGCCGCCAACCGCCTCACCCAGCCCGCCGCCAAGGAGGCGAGGGGCAACGGGATGGGCAGCCAACTCATGGGGGCCGCCGCCGCCGTTGTTCAGATGCTCGGCCCCCTGGCGGCGATGGCCCTACTCCCGATCGGTCTCTAAGGAGCTAGGACCAACGCTATGGCGCCCCCTGGCCGAGCCACTGGCGGGCCGGCATGGAGGCGGGCTGGTAGCCATAGCCATAAACCCCACCCGACTCATCGTTGATCACCTTGGGGGTCACCATGATCACCAGCTCACGCTTGACTCGAGTATTTCCAGAATTACGGAAAAACTGACCAATCAAAGGAATATCCCCAAGGATCGGCCACTTGGTCACCGTGGCAATGTCCTGGTCAGAAATAACCCCGGTAAGTATCAGGGTTTGGCCATCACGCACCCGCACCGTCCCCGTATCCAAGCGTCGAACACTCAGGATCTGAATAAATCCACATCCCCTGACCTCTTCCCTCGACGTTGCCGCCGAGATAGCAGGGGAAAGAGTGAACGTTACGAAGCCATTGTCATCAATCTTCGACACCCTGGCGCCCAAAGTAAGTCCGGCCACACCAAAACTTGGCGTACACGTAATCACGCCGCCGGTATTGCTTCCCGTGGCCTGGTTGGAGGTATAGGCCGTCACCTCATTGGTGCCCACAGTCACAAACGACTCGTTCGCCCGGGGCCGCCCTATCGAAGCGACAGAAAGGGCACTGCTTGCCCCTCCAGGGTCACCCCCGCTGGTGGCAGCAGCCACCTCAGCCCCACCGGCAATGGTTTCTGGATTCTCCGAAAGAATGAGCGTGGGGGAAGCCAATAATTTGGTGTTTTTAGAGACAATGCTGGCCCTTAAATAGTCAATAAATTGCCCATCACTGGGCTGATTAATGGCGGGTGTTGTCCCACTGGGGTAACCATTAGCAAAAGACCCCAAGAACTTACCCGAATCATTCACGATATAGTTATTGCCGAATTTAAATGCAAAGCTATTCGCGATGGAGGTATCATTGTCAAGGTTGACATCTAGAATTTTCACCGACAGCGCCACTTGGCGTTGCCTGAGATCCAGCTGACGCAAGTAGTGCTCGGCCACGGCAATCAGTGGGGCATCGCCAATCAAGGTGACCGTGCCCAGCCTGGGATCGGTGGTGGCCTGCAAGCCGAGCAAGGGGCCCTGTTTGGCCCCAAAGGATTCCACCGTGGTCTGCTCTGTGGACTGGGTGGTTTGGGCACTCGGTGCCGATGACACCGCCGCAGCCTGGGCTACCCCTTGGGTCACGGCGGTGGTGATGGTGTTGATCTTGGTGACCGTGGCCCCCAAATTGGCGAGATAATCAGCCGCTGAATTCGGCGACACCTGATTGAGGCGATACACCTTGGAAAGCTGGGGAGAGAAGCCTTTACCCGCAATGCTGGGGCCGGCCATGATCAGATTTCCATCCACCCTGCCCTGCAAGCCCGAAGCCAGCAACACGGAATTCAGGGCCCTGGCATAGGTTTCGTTCCGAAAGGAGATCGTGACCAGCCGATTGCTCGCCCCAGCACCGGCAAGCCCTTGGGCAGGGGCCCCCACCGCCGCCGTGCCCGAAGCCGCGTTCCCTTCGCCATCCACATACACAAAGCCATAGCCACCGATCTGGGCCAACGCCATCAAGGCATCCTTGGCGGGAGCATCTTTGAGGGTCAAGGTGACCCGCGGACCCTTCACCTGCACCAGCGACGGGTTACGCAACAGCATCGAGCCCACGGCCATGTCACCCAGGGGGGGAGCCACGGCCCGGGGCCTGAGGGCGGGCACCTCACTGGCGAGGGGAATGCTGCCTGGCTGGTTGAGATCGAGTCGGGCCGTCTGCTGCACCACCTGGGCAGGAGCTGCAAAGGTGAGGATCAAATTCTGGCCATCAGCACTCACCGTTGGCCGCCGCAACGGCATCCCATTGGCGGCCAAAATCTCGAGCTGGTACGAGCTGCCTGAACCCTGCAGGCTCACCACTTGCAGCCCCAATTCCGGCATCGACAACCGCTGGGCGCCAAAGCGCAAAGCACCGGGTTGGCTGGTGAGAATCTGCCCCTGCCAGCGGCTGCCCTCGACGCTCTGGCGCAGCTGGGGGGCCGCTCCCGTGCCGCTGATCACCAACTCCACCCCATCGGGCAACCGCCGCACCGCCAATTGGATCAGGCCGGCACTCGGGCCAGCCCCAGATACCCCCCCTGCCCCTGGCACCGGCGGCGGTGTTTGCAGACGGCCCTGGGCCCATGCGGGGCCACCCGATCCCCCAACGAATGCAACGGTGGCAGTAGCCGTGGCAGTGGCAGTAGCCGTGGCCGTGGCAGCGATGAGAAGCCGATGGGACCAGCCTGAAACGCGTTGCACCACAAACCCACCTGGATGGGCGGATGGTATCGCTGCTAACCCGGAGCAGCCAGAGTGCTCTTGGCAGCTGTCGTTGGCCGCAGCGCCCGGCCATAGAGGGACACATTCAGCTTGAGCACCACCTTGGGGGGCCCGTTGGGGAGGGCGGGCTGCTTGCCCTGGGCCGGCTGGGGGGCTTGGGGGCCTGGGGTAGCCGCTGCAGGGGCGGGTGTAGCCGGGGCGCCATTTTTGAGGTCCTCTAACGCGAGTTGCAGATCGCTCTGGACCACCAACAGATTCAGCCGCTCCATCCGCCGTAAAAAGTCCAACACCTGGGGGAAGCTGCCCTTGGCGGCGAGCAACACGGTTTGCCGCTCGAGGCCTTCCACCGCCAGGGGGTCTGGCGGGGGTGGCGCTGGTTTGTCCTGGGCACCTAACCCAGCTTTGGCCGGGGGCTCGGGGGCGGCCCCCTGGGGTTCATAAAGATCCAGCTGCACACCCGTAAGCCCCGCCACCCGATCCACCTGGGCCAGCACGGTGGCCAGGTCGCCCGTACCCCCTATGAGTCGCACCAGGAGCTCCTGCTGGTGCTCCGCCGTGGCCTGCTGCTCCAATTGCACCGCCAGCTGACGCCTGAGCAACGGCACCTGGGCTTCGCTCGCCCGCAGGGTCGCCAACCGGGCTTGCCCCTGCTGCCATTGCTGCCACTGGGGGGCCACCAGCCCTCCCCCCACCAAGGCCGCCACCAGTCCGCCCACCGACAGGGGCAGCCAAAATGCCGCCCGTTCCAACGGGTTCATGGCAGCACCCCCGCCCGTTGGAGCAACAGCAGGCGCTGGGCCATGCCATCGGCTCCCAACGCCCGCAACTGCTCCCCATCCAACAGGGCTGGGCGGTCCGCAAACGCTGCCGTGAGCTCAAACACCACCGGTTGGCGCCCACTCGCCCCAGCTCCTGCTGCCGTTCCAGCGCCAGCCGGGGCCCCATCCCGGTTGGCCTTGATCAACTGCACCCCTTGGGGCTGGAACAGCGGCGATGCCTGCAGAGCCAACTGCAGGGCGTTGATGCGGGCAAAGGCCTGGGGATCGGTGGCCCTGCCGTTGAGATGGAGCAAGGCCGGCTCCACCTTCAGCTCGGTGAATTGCATCCCGGCCGGGGTTCGGCGGCGCAGATCCTCCAGCAGGGCCGAGCCCGATCGCACCGCCACCAGACCATCGGCCAAGGCCTGGTTACCCCGCTGCAGCAGCCGAAGCCGCCGCCGCTCGCCTTGAAGCCTGGCCTGCAAGCCATCCGCCAAGGCCTGAACCGGCAGCAAACGGTCAATCTCGGCCTGGTTACCCAGCTGAATCGCCGCTAACCCACCAGCGATCAGCCCCATCGCCGCCACCAAGGCAGCGCCGATTGCCGCGCCCCGCCGCAGGGGTAGCCGCCAATCCGCGGCCAATGCGGCCTGGCCCGGCTGATCACCCCTGGTTTCCTGGAGCAGATCAATCCCAGGGGTGGCGGGATCCCAGCCAGGCTCCGGATCGGATAGCGAGACCCGATTCAGGGGCCAGGGCTGCACCAGGGCCGCCAAGGACTGCTCCCATAGCTCAGCCCCAACCGATTCAAGCCCGCCATACCCCCAATACCAGTAACAGCGCTGGGCCACTGGCGGGTCCTCCTGCCGGTGGGGCCCAGCCTGCTGGCGCCAAAACAACTGGCAACGGGTCAAGGCCTCGGCCCAGGCTGGATCGGGGCCGGCCCCAGGGGGGCAAGCGGGCAAGGGCCAATCCGCCACAGGAACCCCATCCACCACCAGCCACAGGCGGCTGCGCTGATCACCCAACGCAATAAACCAATGCTCGGACGGGGTGCCATCAACCCACAGCGGCTGGAGAGCCCTCCACTGCTGCACCTGGGCTGGGATCAGGCGCTGCAAGCTCACCCCGGCCACCGCAAACACCTCCTGCCAGGTCTGCACCACGGGCTTGGGGGCCGCCGCCAGCAAGGCGCGCGCCTGGGCTCCAGGGCCCGGCGGCAGGGGCTGCCAGCCCAAGCACGACTGCTCGATCTGCAGGGATTCCCCTAGATCAATCTGGAGCTGGCGCAGGGCCTGAAGGGGGTCGTCGGGATGGTCATCAAAGGGCCATGTCACAACGCGCCATTGGCAAACAGCCCCGGGCAAGACCGCCTCGACCTGGCAAGCAACCAGCCCCAGCTCCAGCAGCCAATCACCGATGAAATCCCCCAAGGCTGCAGCGTTCTGGGGAATCCCTTGACGGCAAATGCCAGCAGGCAAGGGCACCGACACGGGAGGGGGCATGGGGGCCTTCCCCTTGGTCAGCAGCTGGGCGCTGAGCCCTTGATCGTCAATCTGCAGGCGCAGCCTCTGGGGAAAGAGTTGGTGCCGAACCTGGCGAAGCCGCTCCTGGATCAGGGCTGGAATCTCCTCCACTTGGATCGCGGACGTCATCGCGGAGGTCATCGCAGGGGGCACCGCACGGCGACTCTCAATCCCGCCATGGCAATCCAGTGCCCACGGCGTCGCCAAGGTGGGCAAGCCCATGGCTATCCAGTTGGCGGCTGAAACCTTCGAGGATCTGGGGCACTAAAACCGGGCCCTGGTAGATCCAACCGGTGTAGAGCTGCACCAAGGAAGCCCCCGCCGTGATCCGCTCCCAGGCGCTCTGGGGCGAATCAATCCCGCCTACCCCGATCAAGGGCAGGGCGGGGCCAGCCGTGGCCCGCAAACGGCGCAGCACTTCCAGGGCCCTCCCGCGCAGCGGCGCGCCACTGAGGCCCCCGGCCTCCTGGGCCAAGGTGCCGCCCGTTTGAGCAAGGCGGCGGTTCTCCAAACCGAATCGATTGATGCTGGTATTCACCGCAATCACCCCTGCAAGACCCTCCTCGTAGGCCATCCGCGCAATCGCGTCAATGGCGTCATCTTCGAGATCGGGGGCGATCTTCACCAGCAGGGGAGGGCAAGCCGTGAGCCGCCTGAGGCGCTCCACGAGCCGGCGCAGCAACACCTCCTCCTGCAGGTCTCGCAGGCCGGGCGTGTTCGGCGAACTCACATTGATCACCGCGTAATCAGCCAAAGGGGCCAAGAGTTCGAGCGATGAGGCGTAGTCGTCTGGGGCGAGATCAAGGGAGGTGATCTTGGATTTGCCGAGGTTGATGCCAAGCACCGCCGGCCGCTGCCCCAGGGGCGGCAAGTGCTGGCGCTCCAAGGTGCGTTTGACCTCCTGGGCACCGGTGTTGTTGAAGCCCATTCGGTTGAGCGCGGCCCGCTCGGCCGCCAAGCGAAACAGCCGCGGCTTGGGATTGCCCACCTGGGCGTGCCAGGTGACCGTGCCCAGCTCGGCGAAACCAAAACCAAAGCAATGCCAAATCCCAGCCGCCACAGCGTTTTTATCGAAACCAGCGGCCAAACCCACCGGATTGCTGAAACGACAGCCAAACAGGGTTTGCTCCAGCCGGGGATCGGGCCGTTGCAACTCCGCGGCCAAGCCCGCGAGGGAACCACTGACCAGGG
>CAIYSK010000386.1 GCA_903928835.1 uncultured cyanobacterium | reverse complement strand
CTAATGCCTGGCATCCGCGGCATTACACCGCAAGCTCCAAGGTCTCCACCGTTTTCACCCCACCCTCTTCTGCTAGCACCTCGAGCCAGAGCTCAATCGCTTCCCGGATGTTCACGAGGGCATCCGTGCGGCTATCTCCTTGGGAATGGCAGCCCGGCAGGTCCAGGCAACTCACAGACCAGCCTTCTTCTGTCTCAAGCAGCCGTATGCGATACGCCATGGCCACAACAACGCTGCCATCACCCTATCGGCGCCGGACGGGTACGCACCAATACCAAATGCAGACAACGGCAAGGTTGTTTGGGGGAAACCCCCAAACAATTGGCGCAATTAGCGCTTCCTCAAGCCTTTCTCGATCTCAGGCCGGCCTGACCATAAGGCCAGCTAACTAGCCGAAAACATCTCTTGCAGCAGACAAACTACTGTTGTCGCAAGGCAAGAAAACTTATGGGTCGCCTGAGATTCGAACTCAGGACCAATCGGTTAAAAGCCGAGTGCTCTACCGCTGAGCTAGCGACCCGCGCCTTTTGGGCACCCATGGAACGTATCACCCTGGGGTGACCTCCTCAAAGCCCCCTGACCATGGCCTTGAGAATGGGCCCGCGATCCCCGTCAACATGAGCGCCTTCCCCTGGCCGGAACCCCAGATTCACAGCGACGCCTGGGTAGCAGGCACCGCCGTGGTGATTGGGGATGTGCAACTTGCCGCAGGAGCCAGCCTCTGGCCCCTGGCCGTCGCGAGGGGCGATCTATCCCCGATCCGGGTGGGAGAGGGCTCCAACGTGCAGGACGGAGCCGTGCTGCACGGCGATCCAGGCCAACCGGTGGTGATTGGGGTCGATGTCACCATTGGCCACCGGGCCGTGGTGCATGGAGCCCGCCTCGACGACGGCTGCCTGATTGGCATCGGTGCGGTGATCCTCAATGGCGTCACCGTGGGCGCAGGGGCCCTGGTGGCCGCAGGATCCGTGGTCACCAAGGATGTGCCTCCAGGAGCCCTGGTCATGGGTACCCCGGCCACGGTGAAACGCCAACTCAGCGAGGAAGCCATCGCCGAGCAACGCCTCCACGCCCAGGGCTATCGCCAATTAGCCATGGCCCATGCCGGCCGCTCCTCGAGTTTCTAAACACTGCGAGAAGAGGTCAATTCAGCCGGGAGGTGCGTGGCAGTCCTTAAGATCGCCCAATCTTGTCTCCTCCCTTCCATGGACGCACGGCTGGTCCTCGTTGCCGCTCCAATCCTGCTTGCTGCCGGCTGGGCCGTGTTTCACATCGGCCGGGCAGCCGTCGGCCAGCTGCAACTGATGATCATGCGCGCCCGCACCTGATCCCCTTCTGTTGACCTGGAACGGCTCCAAAAGGGCCCTGCTGCAACGCTGGCTGAGGCCCCTGCTGCCAGCCGCCCTCCGGCCTGAACCGGCGGAGCTTCTGGTGATTGGAGCTGGCTTGGCGGGCACGGAAGCCGCGTGGCAAATCGCCCGGGCTGGCCTACGGGTGCGGCTGGTCGAGATGCGGCCGACCCGGCGCTCCCCCGCCCACCACAGCGCTGAATTTGCCGAGCTGGTCTGCAGCAATAGCTTTGGCGCCCTATCCAGCGACCGGGCTGCAGGCCTGCTCCAGGAAGAACTGCGCAGGCTGGGTTCCCTGGTGATCGGCACCGCCGATGAGCACGCGGTGCCAGCCGGCGGCGCCCTCGCCGTCGACCGCGGCCGCTACAGCGCGGCCCTCACGGCAGCCTTGGAGCACCACCCCCTGGTCACCGTGGTGCGCCAGGAGCAGCTCGGCCTGCCGGGTCCCGATCAGATCACGGTGCTGGCCACCGGTCCGCTCACGGCCGATGCCCTGGCCGAAGACCTGCGCGCCTTCACCGGCCGGGACGACTGCCACTTCTTTGATGCCGCCAGCCCGATCGTCGAAGGCGACAGCATCGACCTGGGCGTGGCGTTCCGCGCCAGCCGTTACGACAAGGGCGATGCCGACTACATCAACTGCCCGATGGACAAGGAGCAGTTCCTTGCCTTCCGCGGGGCCCTGCTCGAGGCAGAACAGGCCGAGCTCAAGGACTTCGAAAAAGAGAGTGCCAACTTCTTTGAGGGCTGCCTACCGATCGAAGAGCTGGCCCGCCGCGGCGAAGACACCATGCGCTACGGGCCCCTGAAGCCCATTGGCCTTTGGGATCCCCGCTGGGGCGACGTCAATGACCGCGATGTCCGCCGGGCCAATCGGGCCTATGCGGTGGTGCAGTTGCGCCAGGAAGACAAGGACGGCCATCTCTGGAATCTGGTGGGCTTCCAAACCAACCTCAAATGGGGGGAGCAGAAGCGGGTGCTTCAGATGATTCCTGGGCTGGAGAAGGCTGAATTCGTGCGCTTCGGGGTGATGCACCGCAACACCTTCCTGGAATCCCCCCAGCTGCTCGACGCCACCCTGCAATTTCGCCGCCGCAAGCGGCTCTTCGCCGCAGGGCAAATCACCGGCACCGAGGGCTATGCCGCCGCCGTGGCCGGCGGCTGGCTGGCCGGCACCAACGCGGCCCGGCTCGCCCTTGGCAAGCAACCCGTTGCGTTGCCCCCCACCACGATGATTGGCGCCCTCACCCATTTCATTGCCGAGCCCCGCAGCGGCAAAGGCTCCCGCAAAGCCGGCTTCCAGCCCATGCCCCCCAATTTTGGGCTCATGCCCGAGCTGCCCGAACGCATCCGCGACAAGCGCCGCCGCTATGGGGCCTACCGGGACCGGTCCCTAGCCGACCTCCAGTCGTTTGTGGGCTGAGGCTTGGAAGTGGGCGCCTAGGGTCGCCCCATTGCCTATTCAGTGGCCTGTGAGTGCGAGTCCTTCCTTAGACGCCGTCGTGATTGGCTCGGGCATTGGCGGCCTGGTGACCGCCTCCCAACTCGCCGCCAAGGGCGCCAAGGTGCTGGTGTTGGAGCGTTACCTGATCCCGGGCGGATCCGGAGGCAGCTTCAAACGCGACGGCTACACCTTCGACGTGGGCGCTTCGATGATCTTTGGCTTTGGCGATCAAGGCCACACCAACCTGCTCACCCGGGCCCTCGCCGATGTGGGGGAGCACTGCGAAACCATCGCCGATCCAGCCCAACTCGAATACCACCTTCCCGGTGGGCTCACCGTGGCCGTCGATCGGGATTACACCAGTTTTGTGGAGCGGCTCAGTGCCCTTTTCCCCCATGAGGCCCAAGGGATCCGTCGCTTCTATGACACCTGCTGGCAGGTGTTCAACTGCCTCGATGCGATGCCGCTCCTTTCCCTCGAGGATCCGGCCTACCTGGCCAAGGTGTTTTTCCGGGCCCCCCTGGCCTGCCTGGGCCTGGCCCGCTGGCTTCCCGTGAACGTGGGCGATGTGGCCCGAGCCCACATCAGCGATCCAGCCCTGCTCAAGTTCATCGACATGGAGTGCTTCTGCTGGTCGGTGATGCCCGCGGATCTCACCCCGATGATCAACGCGGGGATGGTGTTCTCCGATCGCCATGCCGGCGGCATCAACTACCCCAAGGGAGGAGTGGGGGTGATTGCCGAGAAATTGGTGAGCGGCCTGGAGCGCCACGGCGGCTCCATTCGCTACCAGGCCCGGGTCACCAAGGTGCTGATTGAGGGCGGCAAGGCGATGGGCGTGCAACTGGCCAGCGGCGAGCAGATCCATGCCAAACGGGTGATCTCCAATGCCACCCGCTGGGACACCTTTGCTGGCGAGGGCGGCAGCGAGGGCAGCGTGGCGCGGCCGCTGGTGGATGAAGCGCATACCCCCAAGAGCGAAGCCACCTGGCGCAGGCGCTACAAGCCCTCGCCCTCCTTCCTCTCGCTGCATCTGGGCGTCAAAGCTCAGCTGATTCCCCCGGGCACCCACTGCCACCACCTGCTGCTCGAAAACTGGGGGGCCATGGAGGACGAACAGGGGGTG
>CAIYSK010000385.1 GCA_903928835.1 uncultured cyanobacterium | reverse complement strand
CGGACAGCACGGTTTCATGATGGGAGACATCCGCCCCCTGTGGCCCCTTTGTTTGCTTCTCCCGCCAGTGCAGCGGCTCCTGTGGCCGCAACCCCCGCTGGGGCTGCGGCTTTGGAGCGCCTGCGGGCTTGGCCAGGGGAGCATCGCCTCGCCGTAGGACTCTCGGGTGGAGTGGATAGCTCACTCACGGCAGCCCTGCTGGTGGAGGCCGGTTGGGAGGTGGAGGGCCTCACCCTGTGGCTGATGAGTGGCAAGGGCGCTTGCTGTGCGGAAGGGTTGGTGGATGCCGCCGGCATCTGTGAGCAGCTCGAGGTGCCCCACCACGTGGTGGATTTTCGGCAGCATTTCCAGGAGCAAATCGTTGATTTCTTGGTGCAGGGCTATGGCGATGGCGTGACGCCCCTGCCCTGCTCCCGCTGCAATCGGGAGGTGAAATTTGGCCCGATGCTGGATTGGGCGGCCAAAGAGCGGGGCCTGCAGCGCATCGCCACGGGCCACTACGCCCGCGTGCGCCACGGCGATCAAAGCCCCAATGGCCGCCATCAGTTGCTGCGGGGGCTCGATTCCCGCAAGGACCAGAGCTATTTCCTCTACGACCTACCCCAGGAGGTGCTGGGCCGGCTGGTGTTTCCCCTGGGTGAACTCACCAAGGCCGACACCCGCCTGGAGGCGGCCCGCCATGGACTGCGTACGGCCGAAAAACCTGAAAGCCAGGATCTCTGCCTGGCCGACCACCACGGCTCCATGAAGGCGTTTTTGGATGCCTACTTGCCGCCGCGCCAGGGGGAAATTGTGCTGGGCGACGGCACGGTGGTGGGCCAGCACGATGGCATCGAGCACTTCACGATTGGCCAGCGCAAGGGGCTCGGGGTGGCCTGGAGTGAGCCCTTGCATGTGGTGCGGTTGGATGCGGCCATGAACCGGGTGGTGGTGGCCCCCCGCACCGAGGCGGCCCGCTCGGAGTGCTGCGTGGGGGCGGTGAATTGGGTCTCCATGGCTCCTCCGGATCGGCCCCTGGAGGTGGCTGTGCAGGTGCGTTACCGCAGTGCCCCCGAGCCGGCACTGTTGACGCCCCTTCCGGCCACAGCCGTCGATACCGCTGGCGGACGGCCCCATCGCTGCCAGGTGGTGTTTGCCGATGAGCAGTTTTCGATCACCCCAGGCCAGGCGGCCGTCTTCTACGACGGTGAGGTGCTCTTGGGGGGTGGCTTGATTCAGCGCGACTGATCCAGCGGGATCACCAGTAGGGATCGCTGGTCAGTTCCACAGTGAGTTCCCCGCCGGATGCTGCTGGCACCGTGGCGATGCAGGCCCGCACCATCTGGCCATTCACTTCGATTTCACAGGCGCCACAACTGCCCCCCAGGCAGCCGGTGGGAATGGCAAATCCCGCCGCCTCGGCCGCCACGAGCCAATCGGAGCCTGGCCTAACCGTGCTGCTGCGGCCATGGGGCCAATGGACCGTGATCGGGGTTGTTGGCATGGGGTTAGCTCACAAGGAGCGGTCCTAAATCGACATGATCTTCAAAGGCATCGGCGAGGCGATCGAGCAATTGATCCCGGTGTTGGCTGTGGTGGGGTTGGCGTTCACTGAGCAATGGCAACCCTTTGCGTTGGCGCAGTTGATTGAGCCAGCGCCGCCGCCAGGGGCCGCTTTCAAACACGCCATGGAGATAGGTGCCCGCCACCAGCCCCCCCTGGTCCCCCCAGGATTGCCACCAGCCCAGGCTGGGGTCGTTGGCTAAGGGGCCGCCATGGGTTTGAGGGTCGAGATTGGCAGGGTCCAGATTGGCGATGTTAAGGAGGTTGGTGACGCCGCGGTGCAGCTCAAACCCCTCCAGCTCCAAGGCTGCCGGGATCCCGTGGCTTAAGGGCCAGAGGGCCTGGCTGCGCCGTTGGCGTAGGGCCTTGGCCCCTCCAAACACAGTGCGCTGCGGCAGTAATCCCAATCCGGCTGAGCTGGCGGAAGCGGCTCCCCCTTCAAGGCCTTCGGGGTCCACGAGCTCCACACCCAGCATTTGCATGCCGCCGCAGATGCCAAACACCTGACCTCCTGCTGCTGCATAACGCTTCAGCTCCGGGCCGAGGCCACCGGTCTGGAGGGCGGCCAGATCCCGCAGGGTTTGCTTGCTGCCAGGCAGGATCACCGCATCGGGCTGGCCCAGGGGCTCCCCGGGCTGGATCCAGCGCAATTGCACGCTGGGTTCCGCTTCCAGGGGGTCGAGGTCGGAGAAGTTGCTCAGCGATGGCAGCCGCAGCACGGCGATCTCCAGTTCGGCGGTGCTTTTGCGGCCGCGGCGCTCCAACAGATCCAGGGAATCTTCAGGAGGGAAGAGCTCGTTGAGCCAGGGCATCACCCCCAGCACCGGAATCCCCGTTTCCTGCTCCAGCCAGCTGCGGCCCTGATCAAAGAGTTCGCGGCGTCCCCGGAAGCGGTTGATCAGGATCCCTTTGATCAGCGGCCGTTGCACCGG
>CAIYSK010000384.1 GCA_903928835.1 uncultured cyanobacterium | reverse complement strand
CACGAAAGTGAACCCTATCGCTTTGTCCATAATCAACAGGAGTTCGTTGTCCAATACCTGCCGGCAGAGTCTGATTCTGGACTTTTTGGCGGCAACAGCAACTGGCGCGGTCCGATCTGGATGCCAGTCAACGTCATGATTATTCGCTCTTTGATTGTCTACTTTTGTTATTACGGCAAAGACTTCAAGGTTGAATTCCCAACAGGCAGCGGCAAACTTGCGAACCTCTACGAGGTTGCCGAGCAACTCGCTCACAGGCTTGTCTCAATTTTCACACGCAATGCTGAAGGTCTAAGACCAGTTTTTGGCAGCCAGCAGACCTTCCAGAACGACCCCAACTGGAAGGATTATCTCCTATTTTATGAGTACTTCCATGGAGATAATGGGGCCGGCATTGGCGCCAGCCACCAGACCGGCTGGAGTGGTTTGGTCATTAATTTGAACCACTATTTTTCCGTTAATACCCAGGAGAGTCTCTTGGAGCTTGGCCCTAGGAATCTCGTGCCCCATGGGCAGCACGGTAACGATTGAGGGAGAGGAGTTCGTTGCTTTGCTACTGGAAAAGAGCACTATTGCTATTTCTTTTGGATTGCAAGACAATGATTCTGAATGACTGAAAGGCTGGTTCGGTTTAAGGTCCAAGTGATATTAATAATAGAATCCATAGAATGGCAAAGGCCCAAGGCAAAATCTTGTGCGGCAATGAACCATGAGTCAATGTCCATGCATTACCACGAAGGGTCTTGCTTGATCCAAGCACTGGAACTAGCTTTGGGCTTTTAACGATGTCATTAATACGCATTGACAAGAAAGCGCGCCTATTTCCGAGTGACTTGTGTACTCTTTCGGCAGCCCTAATTGCTAATGCAACAGTTACACAACAAAACAGCCCTAAAAGAGGTAGCGCAATGTGCAAGAGATGGGCAGTGGAGGAATGATTGCCTGAGCCCAAAAGGACAACAAAGGCGGTTATCAGAAAAGATTGAGAGGTAAAAAGCCAAGACAGACGATTAAGTATCCATTGCTGCTCAGTCATGAGCAATTGCTCTATATATGCTGCAAGGGCTAGTGCATCCTTTAGGTCAATGCTATCCATTGACTCGTTGAAGCTATCATCAGGCGTTGACATCATTGAATGCAGTACGGACAAGAAGTTTTTTTGTTGAAACAGTTTGGCGGGAGCGGGAGCCTCTGAGATGGCTTGCCGTCTTTTGTAAGCCTAGGATTTGAAGCCGTAACGGTGGACAGTTGCCAGCGAGACACCACAGGTGTTGGCCACTTCACTGAACGAGCGCCCCTCACTTCGTATGAGCCTAACTAGCTCTTTCCGCCCGTCAGTCTGTTGTGGGCGGCCACCGAGCTTCCCACCTGTTCACCTTCGGTGTTCTACCGACTCCCTTGTTCTTTCTTGGACCAGGTTCCTCTCCACTTCGGCCAAGCCGGGCAGTAGCCCCACCACAAGTGGAGCCAACTTGCCCAGGGAGGCGGTGTCAAGTAGCCAGTCCAGGGTTTTGACGTACAGACCTTGGGCCTGGAGCGTTGCTAGCCGTGCCACCATCTGAGCCTGTGTACGCCCCAGGCGGTCGAGCTTCGAGACCACCAGGGTGTCTCCTAGTGTCAGAGCCGATAGGGCTGCTTGGAGCTGGTGGCGTTTGTGGTTAGGGACTGTGCTGCTCACCTTCTCCCCAAACACTTCCTCACACCCTGCCTCTTTCAACACACTCAGTTGTTGCTCAAGGGCATGTTGCTCTGTGCTCACCCGGGCGTAGCCAACAAGTGGTCCCACGGGTCACAGTACATCTAAACCATTTTACTCCGTTCACTTACCGGTCGCTCTGGAACGACTTTTCCTTTTGGCCTCGAACGGTAATTGTGAACAATTTCGAGGTTGTCGACGCTTACCCTGCCGGTACCCTTTTAGCGGTGCTGATTGCTTGGCTCTCGGTTCTGCCTGGCTGCCCGGCCAACCCAGCCATTTCGGGTCTTGCCTAGGCTTTAGTTTCCCAGTTGTGACCCAGGACTTTACGGGCCAAGTTATGGCAGTCTATTTGCACTACTTCGGCCTGTATTGGATATCCTCTTGGATGCAGACCAAGCTAGAGGTGCAAAATTGATTAGCAGGTGACACGCTATAAATAAGGTGAATTAAGCAGCCCCAAAAGCACCCCCAAAACGACCGAAAAGACTGTTAGCTGATCAAAGCAGAGAGCTCTCCTTTCTCTTCAAACTCATGGTCCACTTTGGCTAGGCGCTGCATCACCAGCTCCAAATCTAAGGGGTTGAGATCACCATCAACACCCCATTTCATACAGGTGCGACCGAGGCAGGTTTCCTCTTCGCTTCGATAGGTTGATGTTGCCATCAGGTACCTTCTGGCTACTAACTAATTCATTATGGGAAAACCCTGACGCTTCTCGAGACCCCCTAATGGCGTCAATTTTCAGCAGTTATGCCACGAGTTGATGCTGACCATTAGCCAGCACTGACCTACTCACCGATGACGTGGCAGGCGATCCGCCGACGTTGGGGCTTGGCCCTGTGTTCCCACAGGTAAACCGCCTGCCAAACCCCTTGGAGCAGTTGGCCGCCGTCGATGCTGAGGGCGAGGGTCTGGGCGGTAAGGGCCGTGCGGATGTGCGCTGGCATGTCGTCGTCACCCTCGTCATCGTGAAGATAGGGGGCGCGCTTGCCGTTGCCATTTAGGGGGCCGAGCCCATCCTGCGGGACCACCGCATCCATCCAGGCCTGCAGATCCGTCAGGACACGGGGATCGGCGTTCTCGTTGATGGTCAAGCTGCAGCTGGTATGCAAGCAGCTCAGATGCAGCAAGCCCCGCTGCATGCCAGTGGAACGAATCCAGCGGTTGAGTTCCCCGTTCAGACGGGTGAAGCCT
>CAIYSK010000383.1 GCA_903928835.1 uncultured cyanobacterium | reverse complement strand
GTCCCACCCTGCTCTACCAACTGGGTGATCAGGTTTTTGGTCACAACAACCCGATGGTGTTGGTGTTGCAGGTGGCGACCCTGCTGATCCTGCTCCTCGCCGCCAATACGGCCTACGCCGACTTCCCCCGCCTGGCCAACTTCCTGGCCCAAGACGGCTATCTCCCCCGCCAGCTCACCTCCCTGGGCGATCGGCTGGTGTTTAGCAACGGAATCCTTGCCCTCAGTGGCTTTGCCGGGGTGCTGATCGTGATCTTTGGCGGCAGCGTCACCCGGCTGATCCCCCTCTATGCGGTGGGAGTGTTTTTGAGCTTCACCCTCTCCCAGGCCGGGATGGTGGTGCAGTGGTGGAAAGAACGGGGGTTTGGCTGGCGGGTCAAGGCGCTAATCAACGGCTTTGGCAGCCTGGTCACCCTGGTGGTGACGGGGGTGCTGCTGTTCAGCAAGTTCACCCATGGGGCCTGGCTGGTGGTGGTCACCATCCCCTTGATGGTGATGGTGTTTCTGGCGATCAAGGGGCACTACAAGCAGGTGGCCAAGCGCCTCCGCCTCGCCAGCGACAAAAAACTCAGCCTGCCCCCTGCCCCGGCCGATGGTGGAGCACCGGTGGTGGTCCTCGTGGGCCAACTCCACCGCGGCAGTTTCGAGGCCGTGCGCTATGCCCGCACCATTACCAGGGAGCTGGTGGCCGTGCACGTGGATTTAGGCCTCGGTAAAGCGGATGCCTTTAAAGAGCAATGGCAGCGCCAGCTCCCCGAGATTCCTCTGGTGGTGATTGATTCGCCCTACCGCTCCCTGATTGATCCTGTGCTCGAGTTTGTCAAAAGCTTTGAGGTAAAGCACAAAAAAGATCGTGACAAGTTCTGCACGGTTGTGCTTCCCGTCTTTGTGACCAGGCGCCGCTGGGAAAACCTGCTCCACAACCAATCCACCATTGCCCTGCGCAGGGCCCTCCGGGCCCAGGGCACCCGGGTAGTCACCACGGTTGGCTTCTATTTGTAAGCCCCATTAGGCGTGAGAGGAGTGGTGGTGGGAGTGGATCGCCCGCCCAGGGCCCAAAGGGCCGGGATCGCATAGAGGCTGCAGTACAGGGCTGGGCCCCACTGCCAACCTTGCTTCTCAAGCAGCCAACTGCACACCACCGGCGCTGTGCCCGCAAACAGGGCCATCGCCAGGCTGTAGGCGATCGAAAACACCGTGCAGCGTTGGCGCTCGGACACCATCTCCACCGCCATCACCCCCTGGGCACCCATGGTGAGCATCACCGGCAAAACTCCCAGCGCCTGGCCGATCAGCAATCCCCTCGGGCCAGCCAATTGCACCAGGGGCAACACCACCGGCGTGGTGACGGCCAGCAGCAGGTTGCCCATCCGATTGATCGACACCTTCCCGTAGCGATCCACCAAAACCCCACCGAGCACCACCAAGGGCAAGCCCAGGGTTTGGATCACCGTGGCGGTGGTGTTGGCAGCGCCCACACTCGATCCCCTCTGGTTGCCGCTGTAGTCGACCAGATAGACAAACAGCACATAGAACACGACATTGGCGAAGGACACCAACGCGCCAATGCGCAGCACCAACCGCCATTGGCCGCCCACCTCGCCCAGCCGAACGGCCATGGCAGCAAGCAGGTCGGCCCCCGAGTAGATCGCCGCCTGCTCACTGCAGGGCTCCAGGGTTTCGGGCATCTGGCGCCGCATCCACAACCCCAAAGCAGCCACCAACGCCCCCATCGCAAAGGGCAGGCGCCAGCCCCAGACCTCCATGGCCGAAGCCCCCAGCACCTCAGCCAGCACCGCCACGGTGGCTGATCCCAAGCTGAAACCCAAGAGCCCCCCGGCGGTGGCAAGGCTGGCCAAAAGGCCCTTGCGGCCAGGCAAGGCGGCCTCGGTGGCGTAGGTCATGGAACCGGTGAATTCCCCCCCCACGGAGAAGCCCTGCACCATGCGAAGCAGCAGCAGACCCAAGCCGGCCGCGGCTCCCCATTGGGCATGGGTGGGCAACAGGGCAATCAGCAGGCTCGAGCCCCCCATCAGCACAATGCTGAGGCTGAGCATGTTGCGGCGGCCGAGCAGATCGCCGATGGGGCCCAGCACCAAGCTGCCCACGGGCCGCATCAAGTAGCCCACCGCAAACACCCCAAAGGCCGCCACCACCTGCATCCCCGGCGCATCGGTGGGGAAAAAGGCCTTGCCCAAAGGGGTGGCCACGTAGCCGTAAACGGCAAAATCAAACCATTCGAGGGCATTGCCCAACAGGGCAGCGAGGGTGGCCGCCCGGCGCTGGCCTGCGGTGAGGTGCAGCGTCATGGTTTCGGACCTGAACGATCAAGCAGGCGCGACTCCCACCACGACAACAGCTTGGGCACGGCCACGATCAGCGCCACAAGAACGAGCGCACCAATGCCAAATTGCAGCACCCCTTGCACCATGCGCTGGAACGGAATCCACCGTCCCCCCAGCCAAGCCAGGCTCACCATCGTGGTGGCCCAAAGCACGGCACCGGTGCAATTGCACACCAAAAAGCGGCCGTAGGGCATCCCCACCGCCCCGGCCATGGGGCCAGCCACCACCCGCAGCACCGCCACAAAACGGCCCAGCAGCACCGATTTGCCTGCGTGGTTGAGGAACTGGATTCGGAGCATCTCCATCTGCTCTGGGGATTGGCGCAGCAGCCGGCCAACCCGCAGCAGCAGGGGCCAACCGGCTCGGCGACCCACCCAGTAGCCAATCGAATCGCCCACCATGGCCCCACTGCTGGCGGCGGCGATCACCCCAGCCAGGTTCAAATGGCCACTGCCGGCCG
>CAIYSK010000382.1 GCA_903928835.1 uncultured cyanobacterium | reverse complement strand
GGCCTGGCTGCCCCTGCTGGATTTTCGCTGGTACAGCGAGCCCCCGAGCACCGGGGGCCAAGGCGCCCGCCTCGATCTCAACCTGGCGACTGCCCGGGAGCTGGGCGGCCTGGGCCTCTCCAGCGAACGCTGCCAGAGGCTGGTGCGGGAACGGACGCGGGAACCGTTTCGGGATCTCGCCGATCTGCAGGAGCGGCTTCAGCTCCCCTCAGATCTGGTGGAGCGCTGGATTGGCAAGGTGCGTTTTGGGGCTGCCCAAGCAGGCCCCGCCCTGCCCCTGTCCCCCAAAAAGCAACGCCGCCCCTGATGGCACGGCAGGGAGATCTATTTCAGGGCCAACGGATTGGGGACCACCGGACTGGGGGCGACCAGCCCCATGGTCCTGCCGCCGGGCCCGATCCCTTACCGCTGCTCAAGCACCAGCTCGAAGACTGGCAACAGCGACTGGCCCAGCACCAACACCCCCTCTTCGAGGGCCAACGGGGCCCTGAAGAGCAAGGTCTCTTATTTCCCCAAGCCCAGGCCCATGCTGGCGGGGATGCCCCTGCAGACGCCGCAGCCCAGGTCAACCCGTTGGATCTCAGGCCCCAAGCCCTGTCCTTTTGGCGCTGGCCCCAGGCCCCCCAGCAGGGGGCGGCCCTCTATTTCGTGGTGGATCAACCCAGCCCCGCCTCCAGCCCCCTACTGCTTTACGTGGGCGAAACCGGCCGGGCCGACCAGCGTTGGAAAGGGGAGCACGATTGCAAGAGCTACCTCGCTGCCTACAGCGAAGCCCTGCTCAAGGCCAATCTCAACCTGCAACTGAGCATTCGGTTTTGGCTCGATGTGCCCGCCCAGGTCAAACCCAGGCGCGCCCTCGAGCAGGCCCTGATCCAGCGCTGGCTGCCCCCATTCAACAAAGAAACCCGGGCACGCTGGGCCACGCCCTTCACGGCTGAGCTGGATTAGGCCCTGGCTACGATCGCGGGCTAAGTGAGCCGTGGTCCATGGAGTTTCGTTGCATCCCCCAAGACCTGGCCAGCGCCCTGGGCGCCTGGGCAGGCGACACCTTGGTGGTGGGGCTGTTTGCAAGCGGCGACTCCAATCGGGAAGACCCTCGGCGCCAGGTTTTGACCAACCTGTTCGGCGGCGAGCTGCTGGGGCGGCTCGAGCAGCGTCAGTTCACGGCCAAACCGGGCGAAAGCATCAGCATCGAGCGCCTTGGGGCGTCCCCCCAAACCCTAATCCTGGTGGGTCTTGGCGAGGCCGCAGAGTTTGATCTGGCCGGGATCAGGATGGCCTCCGCTGTAGGTGCCCGCGCGGCCTGCGCTGCAGGCGCCCAGGATCTCGGCCTTTGCCTACCCACCGAGGGCCTGGGGGCTGGAGCCGCGGCCCGCGCGATGGCCGAAGCCGTGCGCCTGAGCCTGTTTCAAGACCAGCGCTTTAAAAGCAAAGCCGAGCCCAAAGCCCTACCCAACCAGGTGAGCCTGATGGGCTTGGATAGCGCTCACCAAGCCTGCTTCGCCGCGGTGGATGCCACCTGCGCCGGGGTGGAGCTGGCCCGCCAACTGGTGGCCGCCCCTCCCAATGTGGCCACCCCCCAGCACCTGGCCGACACCGCAGCCCAGATCGCCCAGGCCTATGGACTGGAGCTCAAGGTGTTGGAGCGGGGCGATTGTGAAGCCCTGGGCATGGGGGCATTCCTGGGCGTCGCCCAAGGCTCGGATCTGCCCCCCAAATTCATCCACCTCACCTATCGACCCAGCGGCCCAGCCCAGCGCAAGGTGGCCCTGGTGGGCAAAGGCTTGACCTTCGATTCCGGTGGCTACAACCTCAAAACGGCTGGCTCCCAGATCGAAATGATGAAGTACGACATGGGCGGCAGCGCCGCCGTCTTAGGAGCGGCCCGCAGCATCGCCCAACTCCAGCCAGCCGGCGTGGAGGTGCACTTCATCGTGGCCTCCTGCGAAAACATGATCAACGGCAGTGCCGTGCACCCCGGCGACATCGTCACCGCCTCCAATGGCAAAACCATCGAAATCAACAACACCGATGCCGAAGGACGCCTCACCCTGGCGGATGCCCTGGTGTACGCCTGCAAACTCGAACCCGATGTGGTGGTGGATTTGGCCACCCTCACCGGAGCCTGCTTGATTGCCTTGGGAGAGGAAATCGCCGGGCTCTGGTCGAGCAGTGATGGCCTGGCCGAGGCCCTCGTCCACGCCGGCGAGGCTGGCGGCGAGGCGCTGTGGCGCATGCCGCTTCGGCCGTCCTACAAGCAGGGTCTCAAAAGCCCCGTAGCCGACATGAAAAACACCGGACCCAGGCCCGGTGGCTCCATCACCGCAGCCCTATTTCTCCAAGACTTCGTCAGCCCCAACCTGGCCTGGGCCCATCTCGACATTGCGGGCACGGTCTGGAGTGACAAAGAACGGGGACTCGATCCCGCCGGAGCCACAGGATTTGGGGTGCGCACCCTGGTCCAGTGGATTGAACAAGGGGCTGCCACTGCCACCTAGGTTGTTGATCAAGCACCGTGTTGTTTAACGACCATTGCTTTTATGGCTGTTCAGAAAATCCGCTGGTATGTCAAAGCCCAACTGGGCGTTCTGCTCCTACCTGCTGGCCTATGCCTGTTTGGTGAAGCGGTGATCCGCAAGGGGATTCAAGCCCTCGCCGCCTCCGGCAAGGTGGAAACCCTCACCAGCCCTGGACCCTGGTTTTGGTATGGCACCCTTGGCCTCATCCTGATCAATGCTGGCGTGGGCCTCATGATCGAGAGCGGTTTGCTGCGCGGCTATCCGCGCAAGGGTCAACCCAGCAACGACCCATCGAGCCACCACTAATCAATTAGCGGCTTTGAAGCCCTGGCCCACCAGGCTTTGCACCACTTGGTCTGGTGCCTCGAGGGCATGGTCTGGAGCCTCGAGGGCGTGGATCTGCCAGCGGGCTCGCTCAGCGCAGAGCGGCAACAGGCGATCCAAATCATCGGAAGCCTGTTTCGGGCTCGGATAGGGCCCGACATGGCGGGTCTGCAGACCGTCTCGGATGGTCAGCAGATACATGGAGAGCAGGGCAGTTTGGGGAAAATGGTAAGAACGCCCAAAGGGCTCCGTTCCAATGAAAAAGCTTGTCTGGCCAAGGGTTAGGGGAGTTTGAGGGGAAAGCCCCCTTCAGCTTTTCCTCGGATTTTGGCTTGGTTTTGGGCTTGGTTTTGGGCCGGCTGCTTGGGGGGCTTTCCCTGACCAGGCCGCGCCGGAACGGGCTCGCTTGCCCCAGATGGCATCCAAGCGTCGATCCCGACCACAGGCCCAGCGGTAGTAGTTGTATTTGACGCTATTGCGCACGGCGTAATGCTGGTGATAGCCCTCGCCGGGCCAGAAGCGCTGCAGGGTCCTGATCTGCACCCGAATGGCGGAGGTTGGGCGATGCAATTCAGCAGCGGCTGCCTTGAAGCTGGCCTCGGCCTGGGCTTGCTGCACCTTGGAGTCCGTGAAGATCACGGGCCGGTAGGAATCACCGCGATCGCAAAACTGACCGCCTCCATCGAGGGGATCCACGTTGCGCCAATAGCTGCGCAACAGGGAGGGATAGCTGATCCGCTTGGGATCAAACCGCACCAGCACCGCCTCCTGGTGGCCGGTTTGCTCTGTCGATACCTGCTCGTAGGTGGGGTGATCCAGGTGGCCTCCGCTGTAGCCACTGACGGCCTCAACCACCCCTGGGAGCGTTTCGAGATCGTGCTCAAGACACCAGAAACAACCACCGGCAAGCACGGCTTCCTGCAGCGGGACCGCTCCCGGGGCCGTAAGTGCGGGGCTGGTAGTCGTGAGGGCTGCCCACACCGGAGCTCCGCCTACTACGCCAACCAGGCCTGCCAGCCCAACCAGAAGAAATCCAGCAACTACAGCGCTGGCCCAGAGCCCAAAAGCGTGCAACGCCCCCAACCAAGCCCGATTGTTCAAGCCTTGCCAGCAAGTACTTGGTCCAGGATGGCGCAGGCCGCCCTTTGGGTGACTCCGGGTTCGCCCAACTCCAGCCGCAATCGGTCGTAGCCGGCGAGCATCCCAAGGCGCCCAGGACCCGATGGATCGAGCAAGGGCAGGGCTTGGGCCACGATCGTTTTGGCCCTGAGGTCTTCCTGGAGCAGCTCGGGCACCAGGCGCTCACCCAGCACCAGATTCACCGGTGAGATGTGGGGAACGCTGAAACGCAAGATGTGGCGCGCCAGAAAGGCCGTAGCCCGACTCACCCTGTAAACCACCACCTGGGGCACCCCGCGCAGGGCCAACTCCAGATTCACCGTTCCGGATTTCGCAATCGCCACATCAGCAGCGGCACACAGGGCCGCCTTGAGGCGATCGGAATCGGCGGCGGAGATGATTGTGGCGCGCACCCCTGCCTGGGTGAGTTGCAGCGAAAGCGGGGTCTCAAAACCTGGAAGTCCTGCCGGTACAACCACTTGCAGGGAGGGGTCAAGCTGTTGCAACT
>CAIYSK010000381.1 GCA_903928835.1 uncultured cyanobacterium | reverse complement strand
TCTCCTGGGAATTGGAGCTGGTGCCTGTCTATCTGCTAATTGCCATCTGGGGCGGTAAGCAGAGGCAATATGCAGCCACCAAGTTCATCCTTTACACGGCCACAGCCTCCCTGCTGATCCTGCTCAGCGGTTTGGCCCTGGCCTTCTCCGGTGACACCGTCAGCTTCAACCTCTCCGACCTAGCCAGCCGCTCGCCTGGCGGCACGTTTGGCTTGCTCTGTTACCTGGGTTTCTTGATTGGCTTTGGGGTCAAGCTGCCGATCTTCCCCCTGCACACCTGGCTTCCCGATGCCCACGGCGAGGCGAATGCACCGGTGTCGATGTTGCTGGCTGGGGTGCTGCTGAAAATGGGCGGCTATGCCCTGCTGCGCTTCAACGTGCAGATGCTCCCTGAGGTCCATCTCACCCTGGCGCCGGCCTTGATCGTGCTGGGAATCGTCAACATCGTGTATGGGGCCCTCAACGCCTTCGCCCAAGACAACGTCAAACGACGGATCGCCTGCAGCTCCGTGAGCCACATGGGATTTGTCCTGGTGGGCATTGGGGCCATTGATGCCCTGGGAATCAGCGGGGCCATGCTGCAAATGATTAGCCATGGCTTGATTGCGGCCTCGTTGTTCTTTGCCACGGGGGTTTTCCACGACCGCACCAAGACCCTCTCGATTCCAAACATGGGCGGCTTGGCCAAGGCCCTCCCCATCACCTTTGCCTTTTTCCTTGCTAGCTCCCTGGCCTCCTTGGCCCTGCCTGGCATGAGTGGCTTTGTCAGCGAGATCACCGTGTTCCTTGGCGTCACCTCCAACGACAACTTCACCATTGGATTCCGGGTGATCACGATTGTGCTTGCCGCCATTGGGCTGGTGCTCACTCCGATCTATCTGCTCTCCCTCTGCCGCCGGGTCTTCTTTGGTCCGCGGATTCCGGCCTTGGCCGTGGTGGGCGACATGAACCCACGGGAACTGGTGATCGGCCTCACCCTGCTCGTACCAACCCTGGTCATTGGCTTCTGGCCGCGGGTTGCGATCGATTTCTACGAAGCCAGCACCAATGCCCTGGCCACGGAGCTGTCCAACACCGCCCTGATTGCCCTCAGCTAGCCCAAACCAACCACCTCCAAACAACACCTTCTTCTGGTAAACCGCCCTATCTCTCTCTGCTGACTCCCGGAGCAATCCGCTGGAATGGGAGAACCAGACCAACTCCATGGGCACTCCTCTCTCCACCAGCTCAACCAGCGCAAGCAACCCTGGGGCTCTGCCGTTACTGGCTGGCCATGGCCTTCCCAATTTTGCTGCGATCACCCCGGATCAGGTGGAGCAGGCCATCCCCCACCTATTGGCCGAACTCCATGGGGAACTCACGGAGCTCGAAACCGGGCTGGATGGCCGCCTAGCCGATGGCCCACCGCTGAGCTGGGCCGAAGTGATGGATCCCCTGCAGCACCTGGGCGAGCGGTTGCGCTGGAGCTGGGGGGTGGTGAGCCATCTCAATGGGGTCTGCAACACCCCGGAGTTGCGCACCGCTCACCAACAGCAACAGGGCAACGTGGTGGCCTTTGGCAACCGGGCCGGCCAAAGCCGCAGCATCTATCGGGCCCTTCAGGCCATGGATCAGGGGGGCTCCGCTCTGGATGCCACCCAACAACGCATTCTCCAAGCCGAGCTGCGGGACATGCAGCTCCGGGGTGTGGGCCTCGAAGGGGAGCAGCAGCTGGCCTTCAATGCCACCACGCAGCAATTGGCCGAGCTGGCCACCACCTTTGGCAACCACGTGCTGGATGCCACCAACTCCTGGGGTCTCAGCCTGGCCTCGGAAGCCGACCTGGCGGGCTTGCCCTTCAGCCTCAAGGAGCTGCTGGCGGAGGCGGCCAAAGCAGCAGGGGAACCAGGCCAGTGGCGCATGGGCCTCGACATGCCGCGGGTGGCGCCCTTCCTCAAATACAGCGCACGGCGGGACCTGCGCGAACAGGTCTACAAAGCCCAGGTGAGCCGGGCCTCCAGCGGCGATCTCAACAACCTGCCCCTGATCGAAGCGATTCTCAGCATGCGGCTGGAGCAGGCCCAGCGCCTGGGCTATGGCCATTGGGCCGATGTGAGCCTGGCCGCCAAGATGGCCGATTCCGTCGCCTCGGTGGAGCAACTACTCGAGGAGCTGCGCTGTGCAGCGCTGCCGGTGGCCCTGCAGGAACTCGAGGCTCTGCGCTCCTGTGCCCACCGCCATGGGGCCCCAGAAGCAGCAGATCTCAAACCCTGGGATGTCAGCTACTGGGCTGAACGGCTGCGGCAGGAGAGCTTTGAGCTTGATAGCGAAGCCCTACGCCCCTACTTCCCGCTCGACAGCGTGCTCCAAGGGCTCTTCAGCCTCTGTGGTCGCCTGTTCAACATCACGATCGAGGCCGATGCGGGTTCAGCGCCCCTCTGGCATTCCGATGTCCAACACTTTCACGTGCTGGATGCATCCAGCGGCGAAGCCCTCGCAGCCTTTTACCTCGATCCCTTCAGCCGGCCAGGCTCGAAGCGTGGGGGCGCCTGGATGGATGAATGCCTGGGCCGCTCGATCAACAAAGCGGGAGAACCGGTCCTGCCCGTGGCCTACCTGATCTGCAACCAGAGCCCGCCGGTGGCTGGCACCCCAAGCCTGATGACCTTCGAAGAGGTGGAAACCCTCTTCCATGAATTCGGCCATGGGCTCCAGCACATGCTCACCACCGTGGAGCGCCCCCAGGCCGCCGGGATCAACAACGTGGAGTGGGATGCGGTTGAGCTGCCAAGCCAATTCATGGAGAACTGGTGTTACGAGCGGGGCACCTTGATGGGCATGGCCAAGCACTGGCAGACCGGTGAACCCCTCCCCGAAGCTGAATACCAAAAGCTGCTCGCAGCGCGCACCTTCATGGGCGGCAGCGCCACCCTGCGCCAAGTGCACTTCGCGCTCACGGATTTGAGACTCCATAGCGCCTGGTCGCCAAACTGCGGCCAAAGCCCCGACCAGATGCGACGGGAAATCGCCAAAACCACCACCGCCCTGGAGCCCATCGCAGAAGACGCCTTCCTGTGTGCCTTCAGCCACATCTTTGCTGGCGGCTACTCGGCCGGCTACTACTCCTACAAATGGGCCGAAGTGCTCAGTGCTGATGCCTTCAGTGCCTTTGAAGAAGCGGGCCTGGAGCAGGAGGATGCCGTCGTGACCATGGGCCGCCGCTTCCGGGACACCGTGCTGAGCTGGGGGGGGAGCCGTTCACCAGCCGAGGTGTTTGAGGCCTTCCGGGGCCGGCAGCCCTCCAGCGAAGCCCTGATTCGCCATTCAGGTTTGGCGGTGGCGTGAGCAATCCCCTGGCCCTGGATCCCAGCTGGCCGAGTTCCGTGCCCCTGCTGGATCTCGATTCAGCCCTGGAACAGACCATGTTTCAGGGGGGGCTAACCCGGGAAGAGCTGCTCAGGCGGTTAGTCGCCGATGTGCAGAAACCCGGCTTGATGCCGTTGCTTTGGCTGTTGCCCAAACGCTGGAAGCTGGCACCGGCCCAGCTACCCATTCACTTGCAAGGGTTGGCCGGGATTGTGGAAAGGGGCCTCCTGAGTCCATTGCTGCTTGCAGCGCTCGCTGATGACCTCCCCCACCTGCTGCCGCCAACCCAGCCAGGCATCCCTGCTTCCAGCCTGGGCCTGTGGCAACGGGACTCCATCGACAATGCTGCCCTGCCCACGACCCTGGAGAGCTGGTTGGCTGGGTCAGTCCAAACGGACCTGCCGACGGACCAACCCAGCCCAAAGACAGACGAATCCAGCTCCAATCCCGCACAAGCCAAACCCAAAACAAGCCAACTGGCAGGGGGGTTGGTCTGGCAAAACATGGACCTCCATGGCGCACCAACACCGCAGCAACAGCGCCAGAATCGCCGATCCGCCCAGATCCTCAACCGCCTAGGGGCCAATCTGCTAGGCCAAGGAGCCCATTCCCAAGCCCCCTGGCAGATCGAGGGATGCGGATCGAGCCGCCAATGGATCGCGCTGCTGCAAGACCAGGGATGGCAGGTGAGGGGCCAACTTCGCGCCAGCGTGGCCAGCTTTGGCTTGGGAGCAAGCCTGCAGGTGGACGGACAGGGATGGACCCAGGTGCCCTTGGCGTTACCCATGCGCACGGGCCTGCTTGATGCTCACGGCAACGAACAGCAGACTCTTTTGCCCCACAGCTGCTTGGAGCTGGAGTTACGCCATGGAACCACCAGCATTGCGCTGCAGTACTACCAAGGCACCGAGGGCCTCTGCGGCTGGGAAGCCCTCAATGACCTCGATCGTCCCTGGCAAAACAATCGCCACAACGGCACGGTTCGCTACCTGGGAGAACCGTTCCTCAGCGACCAACTGCTGGCCGTCCTCGACCTCTGTGACTGGATGGCTCTGGTCCACAACGATCAATCCACCAGCATGCAGCTGCGCCGTGGGGGCTACGGAAGCCTGGGATTCTGCATTGACACCTCAGCCCTGCTGCAACAGGCAATGACCGGCCAGTGCGATTTGTACCCGGTGTTGCTCGGTGGCGTGTGGCGGGAACGCCTGCTGCGGTCCTCAGCCCACCTGCTTGAGCAGCTGGGGCCCGGTCTTTCAACCACCCACCAGCAGGCTGCCGGACGCTATGCCGAGGCCGTTGCCCAGATCCCCCTCGATGTCTCCCACCAAGGAAGCGCGTCCATCAACGGTGCCCAGCGGAGACTTCGGGCGTGCCTGCCTAGCTCCAGTCCCTTTGAACTGGTTCAGCAATGGAACCCTCCAAAATCGCCAGAATCGCCTGAATCACCTTGAGGCGGTACGTGGGGGCAAAGGGACCGATTGAACCGTTGTGGCCCATGCCCGAAATCCGAATCTGCTCCACGAAACCTTGGCGCTTGGCCTTGTTCCAATTGGAGAGAGGCAACAGGGGTGACCGGCCTGGATAGGCGAGCGGTCCCAAGGCGGCCACAGGATCTTTGGTACCTACGAGCATGTGGATGCGCTCCACTCCTTCCAACACCTGGTTGCCACTGAAGACACCGCAACAGGTCATGATTCGAACGGGAGCATGACAAATACGACGCAGGTAATCGGCAACACCAAGGGCCATCTCACCACCACCGCTATAGCCAAGCAACACCAATTCATGGCCTAGGTCATAGCCGAGTTCGCCTAGACGCAGGGAAATCTTGAGGGCCAACTCGTAGTTGAGGATTGGTCCATAACGACGATCCGAAGAAATACCCACCTTGATCACGTTGTTGCCCTGAACCAGCACGGCACACAACAACTGGACGAGCAGGGAAGGATGGTGTTCCTGCAAAGCAAACACCCGCTGCCAGAACCAGGCACTCCCGGCATCATCAATCAAAGCGCCGGGCATCACGGTGTAGGTTTCCAGGCCTCGAACGAGGCAAATGTCATCCGGCAGGCCTGCCTGAAGGGTGTCGAGAAATTCGGTGATGCGAGGGGGATGATCCCGCTCCACCTGATGGATCCCATCGAGATAGACCAGATAACGGCGATAGGAAGGCGATACGTCCTCCGCCGGATAAGCCGACGACTGCTCTAGCTCGTGATTGGCCTGGGCAAAGAACTCTGCAGGACGGGGCAACCCTTTGAGCCAGCCCTCCCAGAACGCGAATTGGGACACCAACGAGTAGATCCCAGCAATCGCAACCAACAGCACGACCAGCAAACTGCCCAATTGCAGCAACAGCAAGAAGTCAGCCCAAGACAGTTCTGCCCATAGCAATGCAGAGCTATGGCCAAGGATCAAGGCAATCGACAACAACGCCAGCGACAAGACAACTGCCATCCATCGACCAGACTTGCGTTGA
>CAIYSK010000380.1 GCA_903928835.1 uncultured cyanobacterium | reverse complement strand
GGGCTTCAGGCTTCCAGCAGGCTGCGCAGCATCCAGGCGGTTTTTTCGTGGATCTGCAGCCGCTGGGTGAGCAGATCGGCCGTGGGCTGGTCGTTGGCGTCGTTCACCAGGGTGAACAGGCTGCGGGCGGTGCGGGCGACGGCTTCATGGCCCATCACCAGCTCCCGCACCATCGCCAGGGCATTGGGCACGCCTTGGGTTTCCTGGATCGAGGCCAGGGAAGCGAAGTTGGCTCCGCCAAAGGGGGCCGGGCAGCCCAGGGCCCGGATGCGTTCGGCGATCACATCGAGGGCGGTCCAGAGCTCGGTGTACTGGTCCATGAACATCAAATGGAGCGTGTTGAACATCGGTCCAGTCACGTTCCAGTGGAAGCCGTGGGTTTTGCCGTAGAGCACGTAGCTATCGGCCAGCACCCTCCCCAGGCCAGCGGCGATCTCCTGGCGCTGGGCTTGGGAGATGCCGATGTCGATGGTGCCCATCTCAAGGCTGCCGGTGGCGGTGGTCATGATTTTTTGAGGGGGGATGGAACGGGTTTGGGCGGGAATTTAGGCCTCTTCGTCTTCCCAGGTGCTGGCCACATGCAGTTCGTCGAGTTGCTTGGTGGCGACCCTCCCTGGGGCACCGGTCATCAGGCAGCGGGCCTGCTGGGTTTTTGGGAAGGCAATGGTGTCGCGGATGGAGTCTTCGCCGGCGAGCAACATCACCATCCGGTCGATGCCGAAGGCCAGGCCGCCGTGGGGAGGGGCACCCATATCTAGGGCGTCCATCAGGAAGCCGAACTGCTGATTGGCCTCTTCTAACGGAAGTCCAATGGTTTGGAGCACCTGGCGCTGCAGATCCGAGTTGTGGATGCGCAGGGAGCCGCCGCCCAGTTCCAGGCCATTGAGCACCAGGTCGTAAGCCTGGGCGCGGGCGGTGGGCAGGGTGGCAGCCCATTGGTTGGGGTCGTCGCCCAGGTCGCCTGAGTTGGGGGCGCAGAAAGGGTGGTGTAGGGCCTCGAGCCGGTTCTCCTCGGCGTTGAACTCGAACATCGGGAAATCCACCACCCACAGGAAGTTCCAGATGCTGTTCTCCTTGTCGGCAGTCACCAAATTCAGTTCGCGGGCCAGGTATTGGCGCACCCGATCGAGGGCCTTGTTCACCGTGGCCGTGTCGCCGGCGCCAAACAGCAGAACAAAGCCGCAAAGTCCAAAGCGAAGGGGCGGCCATGAACATCGGGCGGCGTGATTTCTTGAAGCGGGCCGGGCTGGTTACGGCTGGCGTGGTACTGGGGACTGCGTTGGATGCCGGGGCCGCGGACAAACCCAAGCCCAATATCCTCTTTATCATCTCCGATGACCAAGGCATCGCATTGAATTCTATTTCGCGTGCCGGGGAAGAGCCGAGCCATCGCGCTGCACGCACAGCGGTGGTTGCGTTCGGAAGGTACGATCCGGGCGGTCTACCGTAAGATACACTTGTACGACGTTCCGATGGTCGGCTTGGTCGAGTCGCAGCAGGTTGTTGCTTCGTTTGGGTCCCACCATTGCAGCATTGGGTTGCGC
>CAIYSK010000379.1 GCA_903928835.1 uncultured cyanobacterium | reverse complement strand
CGGGCTCATGGCGGAGGGCCGAGATCGCTTGGCCCACCAGCAGCGGTTGGATGGCTGCGGCCCCTGCTACAGGGATCAGCAGTACCAGGGTGAGCCAAAGCCGTTTGCGGTCCCGCCCCAGATAGGGCAAAAGGCCGAGCAGCCGCTGGCGATCCAGTTTTGCCATTAGGCCACAGCCTGGGGAACAACGGCTGAAAGCACGGCGAGCCGATCCACAAGCGTTTGGAGTGGACCGGCATCCAGGCGCAGGGCCAGGGGGTGGCCCACCAGGCGGGCCGTGGAGTGAAACAGATCTTCGATGGCGACCAGGCCGTTCTCCTGCAGGGTGCGACCGGTGGCCACCAGATCCACGATGGCCTCACTCATGCCGGTGATGGGCCCCAGTTCCACCGATCCAGCCAGATGGATCAGTTCTACTGGCAGATCAAGGGCTTCGAAGTAGGCCTCGGCGCAGCGGGTGAATTTGCTGGCAATCCGGCAGTGGGCGGGCAGGTCGGCGGCGCGGCGATAGCCACTGGAGGCCTTCACGGCCACGCTCATGCGGCAACCGCCAAAGCCCAAATCCACCAGGTGGGCAACGGGCAATTGGTGCTCTTGCAGGACGTCGTAGCCGACCACCCCCAGTTGGGCCTGGCCGTAGGCCACATACACCGGCACATCGGCGTTGCGCACCAACAGGGCCCGGGCCGTGCCGCAGGTGCTGGGCACCATTAATTGGCGGTTGCTGGGCTCTAAAACCGCTGCAAAGTCAAGACCAGCTGCGGCAAAGCGGCGAACGGTGTCCTTGAGGAGGGCTCCCTTGGCCAGGGCGACGGTGATCATGCCTTGGTTAGGGCGGTCAATATGGAGGGACGCCTCTGGTGGGACTTTAACGATGGGCGAGCTGCCAGAAGCCTTGCAGGTGAGCCTGATCCCAGTGCTCAACGACAACTACGTGTTTGTGATCGAGCGCGGTCAGCAAGCGGCGGTGGTGGATCCGGCGCTGGCAGAGCCAGTGATTGCCGCCCTGGAGGCGAAGGGCCTGGAGCTCACGGCGATTCTCCACACCCACCACCACAGCGATCACATCGGCGGAACCCCCGGCCTGTTGCAGCGCTGGCCCCAGGCCAGGGTGATCGCCAGCGCCGCCGATCGCCTGCGAATCCCCCTTCAGACAGAAGGTGTGCAGCAGGGCGACCATTTCCCCCTGTTGGGCGAGGAGGTTCAGGTGTTGGATGTGCCTGGTCACACCCGGGCCCACATCGCCTTTGTGCTGCCCGTAAGCGGCCACCTGTTTTGTGGCGACACCCTGTTTGCCGGTGGCTGCGGTCGGTTATTTGAGGGCACGGCCGAGCAGATGTATGGGTCTTTGCAGGCGCTGGCGGCCTTGCCGGCGGAAACCCAGGTGTGGTGTGCCCATGAGTACACCCAAGCGAATCTTCGCTGGGCTGCCCAGCAACAGCCTGAAGACCCGGCCATTGCGGCCCGCCTGGCGGACGTGCTGGAGCGCAGGCACCAGGGGCTGCCCACCATCCCCAGCAGCATCGGCCTGGAGAGGGCCACCAATCTGTTTGTGAGGGCTTGCAGTACCAGTGAGCTAGCGGATCGCCGTCTCAGTAAGGACCACTGGAAGGCCTAATCGCCAAGCTCACGGCTTCAGATCAAAGCCCAGCCGATCGACCCTTAATTTGGAAGATCACTGTTTCTGTTTCGGACCGCCAGCATGGCCAGCAAGCAACTCGAAGCGGTGGTGACTGCCTCTGCACCGGCACCGGTGGGGCCCTACAACCAGGCTGTCAAAGCAGGAGACCTGCTGTTTTGCTCTGGTCAGATTGCCTTGGATCCTCAGACCGGTTCCATGGTTGGTTCAGGTGATGTGGAAGCCGAAACCCGTCAGGTACTCAGCAACCTGGAGGCTGTTTTGAGCGCTGGTGGCGCCACCCCGCAGCAAGTGGTGCGCACCACTGTGTTCCTCGCGGACCTGGCAGATTTTGGCAAGGTCAACGCCCTTTATGCCGAGGTGTTTGGTGGCGGCGTTTCGCCAGCGCGAGCTTGCGTTGAGGTGGCTGCCCTGCCAAAGGGGGCCCGGGTTGAAATCGACTGCGTCGCTTTTGTGGGCTAGCTATGGCCCTCGATGGGGCATTCCATCAGTGCTGAGGCTTGCTCGTCCACGTTGGACAGGCGCAGCAGGATGGACTGCATATCAACCGCTGAGAGCTCGCCGTCGGCCCCCCATTTCAGGCAAGAACGACCTAGGCAGGTGGCTTTTTCAGAACCGGAGCTTGCGTCCAACGGCATGGCGGATCGCTTTCTGTGTTGATTCCAACACTAGGGACGTCGCCGGATGCCTTCAACCCGTTGAGGGAAATCGTCAATTTGTCTTAACGAGGCAGGGGCCATGCCCCAAGGCCCAGGTTGCAAATTCCAGCAAGCTGAATTCAAGAATTTTTAACCTCAAGTGGGGCTGAGCGCCTGACGTAGCTGGCCCCAATTGACGTTGCTAGGCCAAATTGACATTGCTGGCCAATAGACAATAGGATAAGTACTTGCCAGCAAATTACCTTGTAATCAAAGTGCTTTGCTGTCAAAGTCAATAAGCTGCGACGATTGGCGCCATGGATGACCCGCAATTCGAATTCACCCCAAGGCAGGATGTTGAATTTAGGGAGCTAGTTGCCAAGGAAAAGCTTGCGGCGATAGCAATCGCGGTTTTGATAACCCTCAAACTCGTCTCCCGTGCCGGCTCGCTTGGAACCGCCGGATGGCAGCAGATTCTCTTTTCCACAGCTTCATTTATTGCAGGCATGTATTCGTGTTATGCGCTTTTCTGCAGCGGACAAAAGCTCTATAAAATTACCCAATCAAATGGCAAGGATTTAAGGCATCTTTTTGGGGGACTTCAGCAGCTTGAAAACTTTTTCGCGGCCATCGCCCTTGCTATTTTGTTTGACATCATTCCCGCTTTTCTTGCTCACTAGATACTGAACTAAAGTTAAAATATTTATCTGGGTGTGCGGCTGCTCTGTGCTGAAGAAGTTTCTAAACGACTTGCCTGGTCGGAAATGTCGTTTGGTTACCGCTTGCCTTTGGGAAGTGATTTTTTTTGATCACTGAGAGCTGAACTGTGGTCTTCCCATTTACGTTGAAGAATCAAGCCAGCCAAGACGACGGTCACGGCGTTGGAAGCGATGAGAGGGCCATTTTTATTCAAGAGTCCATAGGCTAGCCATAGGGCTATGCCACTGGTAAAAAAGCTGTACATGCTCAAGGAGATGCCACGGGTGTCTCCCGTTCCGAGTGTCTTCATGGCCTGCGGAATGAAGCTCACTGTGGTGAGGGTGGCGGCCGCGTAGCCAAGAAGGTCAATTGCAGAAGAGTGAACAGTCACGTTACTTAAATAGTCATCGGTGCTTGGGAATGAATCGAAAAAGCTTGATCGAAAGCTAGATAGATCGTACTCCATTTCTATCGGGCAACAATCTCTATGGCAAAAGTATGCATTTGGCAACACCCTCAGTTTTCTTTTGCCCTGCCCAGGCTCTATCTTGTTGAAGACGTTTCGACGGAAGGAAAGGCCCCTCCCAGTTGCTGTTGATCACGGGAATAGGTTGGGGTCATTGTGGCTCGTGCTGGATCAGCAAATGCCTGACTGGGTCCTTCTGATTGCGTCGCTAAGACGCCGATGTTCGTGGGCGTTGAATTTGAGGGGTAGTTGCAGGGCAACGGATCTCATCGGCTCACAAGCTATGGTGGATTCGGCGGGGCGTGGCGCAGCTTGGTAGCGCGGGTGCTTTGGGAGCACTAGGTCGCAGGTTCGAATCCTGTCGCCCCGATTGATTCCAGCAGAAGGGTTCTCGAGGATTT
>CAIYSK010000378.1 GCA_903928835.1 uncultured cyanobacterium | reverse complement strand
GGGCCTTGTCCTGCTCCTTGAGCAAGGTGACCAAGGGTTCAAACGTGGACTGGATCCGATCGCCAATCTCCGCAACTTCAGCATCGGAAAAGGATGTACGGCTGGTATCGGGCTTGTCAAAGACAAACAGGCCAGGGTTGATCCGCACCTTGTCCACGTGTTGGGCCACCTCCAGGGCGATCTTCATTCCGTTGTGGTGCACATCCGCCACCAACGGCACCGGCTGGTAGGTGTCTTCCAAGCGCTGGCGAATCTCCTTCACCGCCTTGGCATGGGCCAGGCTGGGAACGGTGAGGCGAACAATTTCGCAGCCCGCCTCATGCAGCCGGCGAATCCCTGCGGTGGCCCCTTCGAGGTCGAGGGTGTCCTCATTAATCATCGATTGGACCGCCACGGGATGGTCACTCCCGATCCAGATGTCACCAACCCGCACGCTGCGGGTTTTGCGGCGACGGATCACCGTGTCAAAGCGGGGATCGTTGTCCCAATCGGTTGCGGAAGCTTCGGGACGGGCCAGGGTGCCAGTCATGGTGAAGAGACCTGCGGATGGGCCAAGCCTGTCACAGGGAAGCGGGCAATTGGCGAAGTCGGGCGGCAGCACCGCGAAGATCCTCCCGGGTCAGCCACTTCGGCTTGCCCTCAGCCAGCGATGGATTGCGAAGCAGATAGGAGGGATGGAAGAGGGGTATCAGCAGGCGACCGCCAAGCACCGGCCCCTCGCCCGCCAGCCATTGGCCCCGTAGCTGGGTCAAGCCCGACTTCACCCCCATCACCCCCGCCAGGGCCGTAGCTCCCAGCAAGCCAATCAAGGGGGGATCGACCCAGGCAATTTGTTGGTCGAGCCAAGGACGACAGGCAGCCAGTTCCGCAGCCCGGGGCTTGCGGTTGTCAGGGGGGCGGCACTTCACCACGTTGCCCAGGTAGACATCCCGGCTTCGATCGAGGCCGGCTTCAGCCAAAAGCTGGTCGAGCACTTGACCGGAGCGGCCCACAAAAGGCTCCCCCATCGCATCTTCCGTGGCACCTGGCGCTTCCCCAATCAACATCAAGCGGGCCTGATGGTGGCCCCGACTGATCACCACCTGCTGGCGAGCGGTGCTGAGGCCGCAGCGGGTGCAGGCCCCACAAGCCGTGGCGAAAGCCGCCCAATCGGGCGCCGAAGCGAGGGCTTGGGGATGGGCCATGGGTAGGAATTTTTGGTTGGAAATTTGGTGTAGGGATGAACGCCGCCGGGTTGAAGCGTGCGGCAAAGTGGTTGCATAGCTCATGCCGCGCCACCCGTAGCCGGCCATTGCCCCATGCCGGCCCCCGTGAACCATGCCGGATAGGGGCCTGCTCTCCGATCGAGCCAAGGCTCTCCAGCCTTCGCTAACCCTGGCCATCGCTGCCAAGGCCAAACAATTGCGCGCCGGTGGGGCCGATGTCTGCAGTCTGAGTGCGGGCGAACCGGATTTCGACACGCCGGAATTCATCCGTGCCGCCGCCATCAAAGCCCTGGATGGGGGCCAAACCCGCTACGGACCAGCCGCCGGGGAACCGGCCTTGCGCGAGGCGATCGCCGCCAAATTCAGCCAGGAAAACCACGTCCCCACCACGGCGGCTCAAGTGCTGGTCACCAATGGCGGCAAGCAGGCCCTTTACAACCTCTTTCAGGTGCTGCTCGGCCCTGGAGATGAGGTGCTGCTTCCAGCCCCCTACTGGCTGAGCTACCCCGAGATTGCCCGGATGGCTGGGGCTTCAGTGAAAGAACTGCCCAGTGATGCCGACCAAGGCTTCCGGCTCAAGCCCGGGGAACTGGAGGCGGCCATCACCCCAGCGAGCCGGCTGCTCGTGCTCAATAGCCCGAGCAATCCCACGGGCATGGTGCTCAGCCGAGCCGAAATGGAAGCGATTGCCAACGTCTTGCGCCGCCATCCCCAGGTGCTCGTGGTGTGCGACGAGATCTACGAATTTCTCTTAGCACCAGGCCATACCCACCACAGCTTTGCGGCAGTGGCCCCCGATCTCGCCGACCGCATCTTCACCGTGAATGGCTTTGCCAAGGGCTGGGCCATGACGGGCTGGCGCATCGGCTGGCTGGCCGGAGCCCAAGAGGTGATTGCCGCCGCCAGCGCCCTGCAAAGCCAGACCACCAGCAATGTGTGCACCTTCGCCCAATTCGGTGCCTTGGCGGCCATCAGCGGCTCCAGGCAGTGTGTTTACGCCATGGCTGCCGAGTTCAACGTGCGCCGCCGCCTGCTCACTGAAGGGCTGATGGCCATGGAGGGCCTGAAGCTCATGGCCCCAGAAGGGGCTTTCTACGCGTTCCCAGATGTGAGCCATTTTGGGCTGGATTCGATAACCCTCTGCAATCGGCTGCTCGACGAGGTGGGCCTAGCTGTGGTGCCGGGGGTTGCCTTTGGCGACGACCGCTGCATCCGCCTCTCCTGTGCAGCGTCGCCTGCCACCATCCAGGATGGCCTCGAGCGCCTTCAGCGCTTTCTCGGCTCCCTTTAGGGCTTCCTTGCCACCCTCGTTGGCGACAATCCCCTATCCCATTTCCGCCTGAACCGTTCTGATTCCATGCGCATTCCTGCCCGCTTCACCGCCGTTGCCGTTGGCCTGTCGCTGGCCCTCCTACCCACCCTGCCAGCCCTGAATCGAACGCAACTGAGCCCCATTGGCCTTGCTCCAGCTCGTGCAGAGGTGCAGAAACCCGTGCTGCGCATCGGTGCGATCCCTGATCAAAATCCAGAAAAGCTGAATCGGCTCTACGGGCTCGTCGCCAATGAGCTCTCCCAGCAACTCGGGGTGACCGTCAAGTACGTGCCTGTCACCGACTACTCGGCTGCGGTAAGTGCCTTCCGCACCGGCAATCTGGATGTGGTTTGGTTTGGTGGCCTCACCGGCGTGCAGGCCACCCTGCTCAAGCCAGGGGCACGCATGATTGCCCAACGGGATATCGATGCCCAGTTCTATTCGGTGTTCATCGCCAACACCGCCAGTGGCCTCAAGCCGGTCCGCAACGTTCAGGGGCTAAGCGAACTCAAGGGCAAGCGTTTCACCTTCGGATCTGAAAGCTCCACATCAGGGCGCCTCATGCCCCAATACTTTCTCAGCCAGGCGGGCGTGAAATTGAGTGATTTTGCCGGCGGAGCCCCTGGCTTCAGCGGCAGCCATGACGCCACCATCGCCTTGGTCCAAAGCGGGGCGTACGAAGCTGGCGCCGTGAATGAACAGGTTTGGAAATCGAACCTCCGCAACGGCAAGGTCAACCGCAACAAGGTTGAAGTGATTTGGCGCACCAGTTCTTACCCCGATTACCTGTGGCTAGCCCAGCCAAATCTGGATCAAAGCTTTGGCAAAGGTTTCACCTCCAAGCTGTCCAAGGCAATCATCAGCTGGCGCCCAACTGATCCCGAGCAAAAGCAAATCCTGAAGTTATTTGGTGCCCAACAGTTCACCAATGTCAACGGGAGCGATTACAAAAAGATTGAGCAAGTGGGTCGGCAAATCGGCAAAATACGCTGATCAGAGCCCGCTAGTCCAAGGCCTAAATCATGGGCTTTGGACGACCATCGGGGCCATTCTTCGCACTAGGGGCCTGGCCAGCAGGCCCTGGATCACCAGATCCACAAGGATCACGATAAAAACCACCGAAGCCAAGTTTTCCCCTAATGACTCTGCTGCTGCAGAGCTCACCCCGCGCAATTCCGGTACCTCAAATACCAGGCTCAAGGACAGGGCCAGGGGCACCGCCGCTCGCACACCACAGAACGAAATAGCCAGCAGGGCCCCACGCTTCATCTGGCTCGAGCGATGAAGGATCAGTACGGCCAAAGGACGAACCACGATCAAGAGGATCAGGGCTGTGGCTAGCCCAAAGGGCAAGATTCTGAGGAGTTGCTCTGGGCGCACCAAAAAGGCAAGCAACAACAGGATTGTGTATTCAGCCAAGGTATTAAACGGCAGCAACACCTTCTGCAACGCCTCGTGATTGACCCACGAATCGCGGTAGTGCCAGTTGCTCATCAACAGACCGCAGACATAGACCGCCACGATCCCGCCGCCGCCAAACACATTGCCCAATCCGTAGGCCACAAAAGCCACGGATATGGCCAGAACCAGCAGCTGGGAATGCTCACGAAGCAAGCGATCGATCAACACGCTGGCGCCGAGGCCCACCAGAAGTCCTGCCAGGACACCAGCCAAGAGGTGCTTCAGCACGTTGAGCAACGCGTGACCAACTCCCGTGCCATAGGCGGCATGGAGATCGCCATGGCCGCCATGGGCCTGATCCTGGAAAAAGGCCGCGATCAATCCGAAGCAAAGGATGGCCGCCAAATTGCTAAGGGCAGCTTCGAACTGCAGCACGTCACTGACATTGCTGGGCAACCACCGCCTCAGCGACTGCAGCAGGTCTTCGGTGGCAGAGCCATCGGTGGCCATCAAGCAGGCTGCCGTGAGCAAGGCAGCACCCCAGGGCATTCGCTGATGCCAGCCCATGGCCAGAAGGTCGCCCCCTGGCGAACCCAGCCAGACCAGCCAAAAGCCAAGCAAAAAGAGGGTCACCACCACTCCCACAGTCGAGAGCAACAGGGCAAAGGTGAGGTGACCTCGGATACGGCGCAGGTCTGTTTTCAGGCCTGCATAAAACAAAAGCAGCGCCAGGCTGATCACATGCAGGGTCTCGACCTCGGCCTGGTCGATCGATAAAACATCGACACCCTTCACATTCACCACAAGGCCCACCAGCAGGACCGTTAAGGCGGCAGGTACCCCCAACCGGGTCGCCCAGCGATCCGCAGCCAACGCCAGAAGATAAAGAAGGCCAAGGAAGAGGAAAAATCCTTTTGGCAACAGCGTGCCTGGAGCATGGGCACCGGATTGGAAGGCCAAAAGGCAGGATGGAACGCTACCTAGATCCATTCCCGCAAGCTGGCCGTGATCCGTCAGACGCTAGAGGCTGACAGCGCAGGCAGCCCAAGCCACCCGAGCCCTGCCTTGCTTGAGCTGCAGGGCATCGATCTGGCCGGCAAGGGTCAACGGCGCCTCGAGGCCATCAAGCTCAACATCCAGCCCGGGGAACGGGTTGCCCTGATTGGGGCCAGCGGGGCGGGGAAAAGCAGCCTGCTGGCGGTGGCCAATGGGTTGATTAAACCCAATGCCGGCACCGTGCTCTGGCAAGGGTCACCACCAGCCAAAAGCCGACGCCAGCGCCGCCGTCAACAGGCCCGCATTGGCACCCTCTGGCAGGACCTGCGCCTGATCGAAGAACTCACAGTGCAGCAAAACCTCAATGGGGCCAGGCTTGCCCAATGGGGATGGCCCAAGGCCCTGCTCAACCTGCTGCTGCCCCTCGAGACTGGGCCTTGCGCCGCTGCCCTGGAAAGGCTTGATCTGGATCAGGCCCTTCTGGATCGGCCCGTGGGGTCCCTCTCCGGTGGCCAACGCCAGCGCGTGGCCATCGCCCGGCTCCTGCGACAAGAGCCCTTACTCGTACTTGCCGACGAGCCGCTTGCCAGCCTCGACCCCAGGCTCGCGGAGGAACTCCTAGCCCTGTTGCTGGACTACACCAGGGCACCTCGGGCCCTGGTGATGAGCTTGCATCGGCCGGATCTCTTGGGCGGCTTCGATCGGGTGGTGGGCCTGCGGGCTGGACGGGTACTGTTCGATCAACCGGTGGATCAACTCGGCCAAGACCAGCTGACGGCGCTCTATGCCAGCAGCCTTTGAGAAGCACCTCCCTGCGACCGGCAACGCCGCTGTGGGTGTTGATGCCAGCCCTGGTGTTGATCCCGGTGCTGCTGGGTTTGCCCCAGCTGGTCCACGGCGGTGGTTGGGAGCTGATCGGCCAATTCGCCTTGGCCGCCGCCCAGCCCTCCCTCGATCCGGCGGTGATCCAGTCGGTGATCAGCGGGCTTGGCACCACCACATCGATGGCCCTGCTCGGCTGGGCGGGGAGCATGGTGCTTGGAGTGGGCCTGGGCGTTGCCAGCTCCCGCACGGTCTGGCGGACCGTGCTCGGCCATGGGGCACCGGCGGACCTGATCCGCAAACTGCTCGCCATCCCCCGCTCGATCCATGAGCTCCTCTGGGGGTTGCTGCTGCTCCAACTGGTGGGGCTTGAACCCGTGGTGGCCGTGGTGGCCATTGCCATCCCCTTCGGGGCCCTGGTGGCCAGGGTTGTCAGTGACCTCATCGACGCCTTGCCGACGGGCAACCTCAACGCCCTACGCGCCGCTGGCGCCCCAGGGGGGCCAGCCCTGGTCACGGCCCTGGGACCGCCGCTGTTGCCCCACCTGCTCAGCTACAGCAGCTACCGGCTCGAATGTGCCCTGCGCAGTGCGACCCTCTTGGGCGTGTTTGGCCTGGGAGGCCTGGGCACCGAACTGAGACTCACGCTGCAATCGCTGAACTTCAAGGAGCTGTGGAGCGGCCTTTGGGTGCTGCTGGCCGCGATGGTGCTGCTCGAAACCCTGCTGGGCTGGCTCCGCCACCGGTGGTCGATGCCGAATCGCTTCACCAAAAAAGTGATGGCAAGCGGCCGGCAAGGCCAGGAACTCGTGGCCCTAGGGGTGGCGTTGATCCCCCTCCTGGTGTGGGTGGCCCAGAGCCAACAGATCGATCCAGGGGCCTTGCTGCAATGGCAGGCCCTGCCGCCCATGGGGCCACCTCACTGGGCCGAATTAGCGGGATTGAACTGGCCATCCCTGGTGGGCAACACCATCGTGCTCACGGGCCTGGCCGCAGCTCTGGCCGTGGGGGGGGCTCCGCTGCTGCTGCTCTTGGTGGCGGCCTGGCCCCTGGGCAAACTCGTGGTGCGCGGGATCTGGTTGCTCGCCAGGCTCTGGCCGCCCCCCCTGACAGCCCTGTTGCTGTTGTTTGTGCTCAAGCCAGGCGTGCCCACCGCTGCCCTGGCCCTGGGGTTCCACAACCTCGGCATCCTGGGCCGGTTGTTGCTGGAGTGCGCCGAAACCGCAGACAGGGCTCCTGAACAGGCCCTGATCAGTGGGGGAACGGGCCCCAGGATGGCCCTGCTGTATGGGCGCTTTAGCGCTCTGGCGCGTCCCTACCTGGCCTACGGGGCCTACCGGGCCGACGTGATCTTGCGCGAATCGGTGGTGGTGGGTCTGGTGGGGGCCACGGGCCTCGGCAGCCAACTCCTGGAGGCTCTCAGCTCCTTTGCCTGGGACCAACTGCTTGCCCTGGTTGCCGTCTATGCAGCGTTGACCCTGCTGGGGGAAGATCTGAGCGACCGTGCCCGCCACCAACTCCTCGAAACCGCCCATGGTGATGACCAGTCCCAAGAAGTTGGTGGTGCTTGGCGATAGCGGCGTACAGGGCTGGGGGGATCCGAGCGAGGGGGGCTGGTGTGAACGGCTCAGGCGCCACTGGATGGAGCGACCAAACGGCCCAGTCGTGTACAACCTGGGCGTGCGGGGTGATGGCTTGGAGCGCCTGGCCGCCCGCTTGGTGGATGAGGTGGGCCGCCGCGGCGAACTGAGGCGTCAAACCCCCCAGGGAATCCTGATCGGCATCGGCCACAACGATGCGGCCCGGGTGGGTCGGGCCGATGGTCGCCAGCAACTGGACCCCGAGGGCTTTCTGTTTGGTTTGAAGCAGCTCCTCGCCACGGCCAAGGCCCTGGCACCAATCCATGTTGTGGGACTGGCGCCGGTGGATGAAGCTGCCATGCCCTATGCCGAGATTCTTTGGTACCAACTTGACGACATCCGCCGCTACGAGGCCCTGCTGGAGGAAGCCTGCCTCGACGCCGATGTGCCGTTTTTGCCCCTGCTCGATGGGCTCCTTGGCGATCCCAACTGGCGGCAGTGGCTCTGTGGTGATGGCCTGCATCTCAATACCGAAGGTCACCGGCAGCTGTACGAACGCATCAGCCAGTGGCCTGCCCTTCTGCAATGGGCCGATCAGGGTCAAGCCGCCGCAGCCAATCACCCAAACCGGTGAGGGGCCATTCCACCCCTTAGGGGAGGCCATGGCCCAAGCGAGCGAAGAGCGTAGATGCCCCCTACCTGCGTCTCCATCGTCCAGGCTCCATGGCCCAATCCACCCCCATCAAGTCCCAACTTCGGGCGCGAAACAAGCAATGGTTCCAGGCCTTAGCCCAGGCCAACCAATCCAAACAGGCTGAGCTGAGCCTCCACTGGCGCAATGCCCTGGTCAGGGAAAATCTGGCCCTGGTGCGCCAGGTGGCCAACCGCCTCAGCAAGCAGACGGGCCAACCCTTTGACGAGCTGGTTTCGGCTGGAAGCCTGGGGCTAATTCGGGCCGTGGAGGCCTTCGACCTCAAACGGGATTGCAACTTGAGCAGCTTTGCCGTGCCCTACATCCGCGGGGCGATCTTGCACGACCAGCGGGACAACCACCAACCGCTCAAAACCCCCAGGCGCCTGCGCGAACTGCACCAGCGGGCTCGACGGCTGATCGAACAACGCCAGCGACAGGGCGCAGCACCCCTCGATACCGCCGCGCTTGCCGGGGCCTTGAACTGCCGGATTGAGCAGTTGGAAGAGGCCAAGGCCGTGCAGCGGGCCCTGCACCTGCTCAGCCTCGATGCCCCCGTACCTGGGTGCCATCAAACCAGCGGGGAGGGCCCATGCCTCATGGATCAGATTGCCGCCCCGGAAACCAGCGATGGCCCCAGCCAGGCAGAGCGAAGCTGGCTGGAGAAGCAGTTGAAGGCCCTACCGGACCTGGATCGCGCCCTACTCAAGGGCCACTGGATCCATCAGCGCAGTTGGAAAGAGCTTGGTTTGCAGTTGCGCATGGACCCCAAGCAAGCCCAAACCCGCGTTGAAGCCGCCCTCGACCAGCTACGCCATAACCTGCGACGGGAGGCCGAGGAGTAGGAAGCCGGCCATGGCGATCAGGGCCGCAATCAG
The DNA here is from genome assembly GCA_903928835.1 of uncultured cyanobacterium. Lineage (GTDB taxonomy): Bacteria > Cyanobacteriota > Cyanobacteriia > PCC-6307 > Cyanobiaceae > Cyanobium_A. The sequence goes on along the minus strand of CAIYSK010000378.1, from coordinate 5,132 downwards.
GGTTTGCAGGCCGTTTACCAGCTCATTGGTGAGCCAGCCAAAGCGGCTTTGGCATGTGGCCCCAATCACGCTTTCAATCAGGGTGGCCAGCAAGCCCACCAGGGTCACCAGGACCCAGCTGATCGAGGTTGGCAGTAGGCCGAGAAGGCCCATCAGCGAGGCCATCAGGGCACTGCCCACCAAGCTTGCAGCGGTGCCCTCCAGGCTGATGGCCCCCTCCGTGCCGGGGGGGACCGCTCGGAAGGTGGTGATCAACAGGGTGTGGCGGCCCCAACGCTTGCCAATTTCACTGCCGAAGGTGTCCGCCAACTTGGCGGCAAAACTGGCGGCAAAACCCACCAGCAGAGCGGGGGTGGCCTGGGGGGGGAGGAGCTGGCTCGCCAGGGCCAACCCGGCACCGGTGGCCGCCGAACCCCAAACATTTTCGGGGCCCCGCTTGCCACCCCTCGCCTCCGCCAGACCCCGGGCCTGTTTGCTGCGAAAGCCCAGCTTGGTGACCATCGAACCCAGGGCCAAATAGGCCACAACGGCCAACCAGCCCCTGGGCCCCAAGCTGCCCCAAAGGAGGGTGCCCAGGATGCCGGCATGCACCCAACCGGCCTTGGTGAGCAAGGGCAGTCGCTGGGCCAGGGCGATCAACAGCCCATTGATCAACAGGGCAGAGAACCAGCTCAGCAGGACGGCAATCAACGCAGGGACCTCGCTTGTGTTGCACAGATCTAAGCCAGGCAACCGAAGTGGCAGATCGCCATCGATAATCGACTCAAGACGTTTCTGCCGTCATGGTGTTTAACCGCAAGGAAGTTTTCCGCCACGATTTCGGCAGCGAAGGAGCTGTGCCTGCTTCGATTGCGATCAAATCTGCGCCGGTCAAGGCAGCGGCAGTTAACGCGGCTGCGGCCAAAACCGGGGCGCCCAAGCCTGGCGATTCCGCACAACCTCAAGCGCTGCAAGCAGCCGGGGCAACCCAAGAAGGCCAGCCAGCTGCCAGCACCCTCACCACGGCCGAAGCCATTGCCGCCGAGCTGCGAGCTGCCCAAGACGCCATGCCAGCACCCAGCAACGCCACCTTTGCCCCCGACTGCCTCAATCCCGCCAATGCCGTCCCCACGGCCCGCCGCCGCGCAGGCGCGAACCTCGGAGGCTTTAAGACCATGGCCAAGGGCATGTTCAAGAGCTGATTTTCCGAGCTGAGCCCTTGGCTATGAGGGGCCCCTACAGGCCTGCCCTCCAATGGCTAAGCAGGGCCGCAGCTGCCACCGCCGCCGTGGAACTGCGCAGAATCGTGGCTCCCAGGCTCACCGGGATCCAGCCCTTTGAGATGGCCAGTTCTTCTTCGGCGGGGCTCCAGCCCCCTTCCGGACCGATCGCCATCACCACACCCTGGGCAAGCGCAGAAGCGCAGAGGGGAGGCCAATCAAGCATGGGGGGAAGACTTGTCTGCTCAAGCACCGTGGCCAGCAAGGGAAGCCCTTCGTGGCGGGTAGTGGCTAGCAGGCCCAGACCCAAGGGCGGTTGGCCCAGGCAAGCTTCAGCTGGCTGCAAGGCCCCCAGTTCGGGAGACCACAACCGCTCACACTGCTCCACTGCCTCCCGCAGGATCAGGCTGCAACGCCCACTGTTGAAAGCGGCGGGAACACTGCGGTCGGCCTTGAGGGGTGTGAGGCGATCAATGCCCAATTCGCAGGCCATGCGCAGGATCAGCTCCCCATCGCGCTTGGGCAAGGCCACCGCCAGTTGCAGCGGTAGTAAGGGCCTGGCTTCGGCCTGGAGGGGCGCCTCCACCGGTTGATCCAAAACCGCACCGCTGCCGCCCACAAGAGCCGCGGTCCAGAGATGGCCCACCCCATCAGCGAGGGCAAAATGATCGCCCTCGCGCAGCCGCAGCACCCGGCGTAGGTAATGCAATTCCTCGGCCTCGAGCGCGAGCTCAAGGTCCGCGCCCGCCAGGCGCTGGGGGGAAATCAACAGGCGACGCAGTTCGCGGACCACTGACAACGGGGGATAGGGCCGATGGCGCTAGTCGTCGAAGACCGACTCGGGTTGCTCCTCAATCGGCCAGTCATCGTTGAGGCCCCCGATCAAGAGCTCCTCAATCTCCACCACATCATGGTTGAGCTGGCGCAGGGCATTGATCAAGACATCGAGGGCGAAGCCATCACTGGTGCCCAGGTCGAGCCAGCAGCGGGCCCAGTTCTCCTGGTATTCCATCGGACCCATGTTGTGCATCAGGGCGGGCATAGCCGCCTGGGCGTCTTCGCTGTCGTAGGCCATCCAGCTGAGATCGGCGCCCTCTTCATGCACCTGCAACGCCTCAGCGTTGAAGGCGCCGCATTTTCCCAAGAAAAACCAGCTATCCAAGGCCGTTTCCACGTAGCCCCGTTCACCGCCGCCGGGGGGGTTGGCAAAGCGCAGCCAGATCCAGCAATTGAACGGGTCGAATTCGCGGAAGCGCACCTCCATGGCTGGGACCACTACAACAACGGTCCCCCTATCAAACACGCCAGGCCCCCAACACACCAGGCATGCTTGGCGAATGCTTGAGCTGCGCGACCTCTCGTACCAAAGCGCCACCGCCGCTTCACCGGTGCTGCGCCAGATCAATCTGCAACTGGGCATTGGAACTCCTGCCCTGGTGGCAGGTCCAAGTGGCTGCGGCAAAACCACCTTGCTCGAAGTGATCAGCGGTCTGGCGGAGCCGAAAACCGGCTCGATCAGTTGGGATGGCCAAGGGCTCAACGGCCGCCAACGGCGCTGGCTGTGCGGCCTGGTCTTTCAGTTCCCCGAGCGCCATTTCCTAGGGCTCAGCGTGGGCCAGGAATTGAAATTGGGCCAGCGGCGCCTCAGCGCCGACAACGCCGAAGCCGTGCTCACCCTGGTGGGCCTGGGGGGCCTCTCCCTCCAGCAGGCACCGGAACAGCTCAGTGGCGGCCAACAACGGCGGCTGGCCCTGGCGGTGCAATTACTGCGCAATCCCAAGGTGCTGCTCTTGGATGAACCCACCGCCGGCCTCGACTGGAGCGTGCGCCGCGAGATCCTCGATCTCCTCGCTGTGCTCTCAAAGGACCGCATGTTGTTGGTGGTCACCCACGAACCGGAGCTATTCGCTGGGGTGATCGACCAGGGCTGGCGCATGCACGACGGCATGCTCGCCCCCCTGGAGCCGCCAGGGGTCTGAACAGCGATCCGTACGATGCCTGGATCAGGGAATCATCCTTTGGCCGACCAGTTGCTGCGGGCTACGGCCGCCGATGGAGGCATCCGCATGGTGGCCGTGACCACCACCGAAGCCAGTCGGGTAGCCCGCCAGAGGCATGGGCTGTCGTTTCTCACCACGGCTTTATTGGGCCGGAGCATGACGGCGGGACTGCTGCTCGCCAGCTCCATGAAGGTGGCCCACGGGCGGGTCAACCTGCGCATCCAATCCGATGGCCCCCTGAAGGGATTAATGGTCGATGCGGGGCGCAATGGCACGGTGAGGGGCTACGTGGGCAACCCCCAGCTCGAGCTGGATCTGGTTCAACCCATCGATGGCGGCAGCCACTTCGACTTCAAAACTGCCACCGGCACGGGCTACCTCCACGTCGTCCGCGACCTGGGCGTGGGTGAGCCATTCAGCTCCACGGTGGAACTGGTGAGCGGTGGCATTGGCGACGACCTCGCCTCCTACCTGGTCCATTCCGAGCAAACCCCATCGGCGGTGTTTGTTGGGGAACAAATCGATAGCCAGGGGGTGCTCTGCAGCGGTGGGGTGTTGGTTCAGGTGCTCCCCAAGGCCGCCCGCGAACCCGCCCTGGTGGCCCTGTTGGAGGAGCGCTGCCAGGAGGTGAGGGGCTTCAGCCAACGGCTGGCCGACCACGCCACCAACCTGCAGGGCCTCCTGGAAGACATCTTCCCGGACCTCGATCCCCAGCCCCTGGAACAGCTGGCGAACCGCCAGGGGGTGAGGTTCCAGTGCTCCTGCAGCCGGGAGCGCAGTGTTGGGGCCCTGCAACTACTGGGCCGCGATGAGCTCACCGCCGTGCTGCAAGAAGAGGGCCGGGCCGAACTCACCTGCCACTTCTGCAACGAGCATTATGTGGTGGAAGCGCCCGAGTTGGAAGCGTTGATTGTCGAGCTCGCCAGGGACAGATCAATCGAGTGAGGTGATCTGGCAGTTCTGGCAAAAGCACTGAACATCAAATCAGCAAATATTCCCTCAAGACATCCAGCCACTAGAGCTAGCAGGTGAAAGTGATTAAGGGGAACGATGACTTATCATCTTACGAATTTCGTCATTAAACTCCCTGATGACTGATCTAGGACTCACCTCATCAAGCAGGGAAATGATGCTATTAACTTCAGCTTCACTTAAATGACTATTGCCACTCACTGACTCAAAATTAGCCCTAACCACATGGTTACTGATTTCTTCCAATGATGCCCCTTGATGGACCATCGTGGCAACAAAGGGATTGGCATGGGCTGCCTTAATGAGAGCCTTATTGAGTAGTTCATACGAAAGCTCTCCCTTGCGGTTGGTGTAGGCCTTCACGATTGCCGCATAGTCGTGGCTACTGACCACAGTAAGTGCCTCAGGGGCGCTGGATGCAAGCTCCTCAGTAGTTTCTGGGTGATCAGGAGTATCGGGGGAGAGGGGCAGAATCGATTGGGAGCGCACGGGTCCCCTGCGACTGTAGGGAAGGCCAGAAGTGAGCTCTAACGCCTCAACGAAAGCCTCTTTGGAGAACAACTCCTGGGGCAGATGAGTAGCTAAATCTGGCTCGCCAGTTCGGTGATTAACGAGAGCGAGCCCAGGCTGGAGATAGTCGTTACGAAGAATAACGACTCCTGTCTGACCGCCCCGTAACTTTTGTCGATAGGCAATCCCCTCTATCAAGCTGAGTTCCACCAAAGGGGTACGAACAAGCATCTGGCAGCTTTTGATGGGCTAACAGTTTAGGGAAGTATCTCGATGGCACGTGTGATCCAGAACACGCAGCTCGGGGATTAGCCCTTGAGAGGCCGAGTGATCCAGCCAGCAACCAGATACTATCCCTAACGAGGCGAGGAAAGTGATGTAACCAAAAAATCCCTGTTCTGTTGTCTATCATTTAGCTACTCTTCACCAGCAAAAGTGAAGCGAAAGAAGC
>CAIYSK010000377.1 GCA_903928835.1 uncultured cyanobacterium | reverse complement strand
TCTCGTGGACGGTCTTGGCGAGGGTTCGGGTGGCGGAACCGGCGGCAGCAGAGCTCTTGGCGCGGGGCATCCAGCCGTCACAGCAACGTTCAATTGTATGCGGGCCCGCCGGTGCTTTGTAAGAAAGGCCTCAGTTGAGGGTGTTGATCGCCCGGGCCACCATCACGATAAAAACCAGGGTCATGCAAATCGTATGGACAATCTGGGTCCACTTGAGCCGATCGCCAATCACGCCGTGGCCCTCAGGCGAGCCCAGAGTATTACTGGAAACCAGCGTGAAAAAGACATAATCAACGAACTTGGGAGTCCAGAAATCCGAGCCATCGATATCAAGCTCCAGGGCTTCCTCTGGAAATAAAATGCCCAGGGGAATACCCCGGCCCCGATTACCAGCCATCCCAACAGCAACCAACCGTTGGCTGCGCAGGGGATAATCAAAAAACCAATACCAAAATAGAAAAATAAGATTGATGGAGGCGTAAAGCGCTAGGGATTCGATCAAGAGCTCATAGGAGGCTATATCGACTAAAAAGATGGCCATATTTACCGCCGCCAGATTGGCCAATAGTTGGATTGTGGCCAAGGCTCCAAACAGCTTCATCCTGGCCCGGGGGAGAGTTTGATTTCCCAAAACAGCTGGAAGAATGCGGATCAAAAAGAACAGCAAGAAAATGGCCAGCACACCGAAATAAAATCTTTCAAACAGTTCCAGCAGCCATCGGTATAGGGGATGTTCGAGCACCTTGCGCATGTCCAAGTCAAAGAAAAGCCGGGCCCTCAGCAGCAGGTCAATCAAGGCTGAAAGCACCAGGGCCCCCAGGTAGGGACCTGCGCTGCGGGCCGGCCTTTGGCGCTCGATCACCTCAAGCGACCCCTTTTTGCAACGCTGTCTTATCGAGGAGGCTGGCCGCATAGCTGAGGGCCTCACCGGTATCTCCCCCAGCCAACTCAGCCAACTCAGCTTCCCGGGCCTGGATGTCCCGCAGGTGGGACACCCGCGTGAGGGTTTGGCCTTGCTCCACGGCTTTGCTCACCCGGAAGTGGTGGTCGGCCGCCGCGGCCACCAGGGGCTGGTGGGTCACGCAGAACACCTGGCGCTGGGCGGCCAAGCGGCGCAGCACCTCCGCCATGGCCCCACTCACCCGGCCGCTCACGCCCGTATCGATCTCATCAAACAGCAAGGTGACATGGGGATCGGCCGCCGCCAGACAGGTTTTCAGCGCCAGCAAAAAGCGACTCATCTCCCCGCCCGACGCCACCTCGGCCAGGGGGGCCAGTGGTTGGCCCGGGTTCGCCGAAAACAGGAACTGAACGGCATCAGCGCCGTCTTCGGTGGCCGTGGTGGGCTCAATCGCCACCGCAAAGCGCACATTGGCCAACCCCATCGGCCGCAGGGCTTCCATCAACTGCTGCTCGAGGCCCTGGGCCGCTGCCCGGCGCTGATCACTTAAGGCTGCATTGGCCCGATCCCTGTGCTCACGGGCCCTGAATTCGGCCTGTTCCAGGCCCTGGATTGAGGCTTCCACCCCACCCGGTGCCAGGTGCTCACGCAGTTGGTCGCGCAGGCCGATCAAGTGGGCCAGGTCCAATCCATGGCGGCGCTCCAGGCTTTTGAGCAGGGCCATCCGCTCCTGCAGGGCAGCCAGGCTTTCCGGATCGCTCTCGAGGGAAGCCCCATAGCGATCCAGATCGCGGGCCAAATCCTGCAGAACCACCAAGCCATCGGTGCAGGATTGCCGCAGGGGTTGCAAGGCGCTGTCCAAGGCTTCCATTTGGGACAACTCCTGCTCACAGGCCGCCAGGTGATCCAACACCGAAGGCGCCTGATCGGCTCCCTCCACCAGGCGGCCAACCAGGGTGCCAACCCCCTCCTGGAGGCGCACCCCGTGGGCCAGGCGATTCTCTTCGGCCTCGAGTCGCGCTCGCTCCTGGGGATCCTCCAATTGGGCCGCGTCCAAATCGGCCAGCACCTGCTCCTGCTCCGCCCGTTGCGCATGAAGTTGATCCCTTTGGCTGCGGGCCAGCTCGAGGGCTTGGGCCGCCTGCTTCCAAGCGCGGCAAGCCAATATCACGGGCTCCAACAGCGGTTGCAAGGCTTCCCCGCCGCACCGATCCAGCCAGCGGCGCTGCTGGCCTGGCCGCGCCAGTTGCTGGGTTTGACCCTGAACGGTGAGATCCATCAAAAGCGGCCGCAGATCCTGAATTTGGGTGCGGCTAACAACCACACCATTCAGACGATTACGGCTGGTGAGCCGCTCCTCATGGAGACGCCATTCCCGGCTCAGGACCAGTTCGCCCTCCTCTGCTTCCAGCTCCTGCTCCGCCAACCAAGCCTGGAGGGGCGGCGTGAGGCTGAAGCTGGCCTCAATCAAGCCGCGGCCACTACCGCGCCGCAGCAAGCGGGCCCCGGCGCTGCCCTGCCCGCCCCCCAGCAGGGCGTCCAGCGCATCAAGCAGGATCGATTTACCCGCCCCGGTTTCGCCAGTGAGCACGGTGAATCCCGCCTGGAAGGCCAGGTCCAAGCGCTCGATCAGGGCAATATTTTCAAGCCGCAAACCCGTGAGCACCGTGGCTTCCGCAAGGCTGGGGGTAATGGGCCGAACCGTAGCGGGAGTCTGATTCGTTTAGAAGGGGGGTCGGCCCGAGTGACGGCCCTGAGCTGAAGGCCCCAATACATGCCCAACGACCTCGGCGACTTCATTGAGGCCTCTGGCCTGCTCAGCTACGACCCGGAAGCGATTACCCGGATCTATGCAGGCCATCCCCAAAGGCTGATCAAGCGCGTATGGCAAACCCTGGTCCCGATTGGCCTTTACCTGCTTGGGGTGAGCACCGACTGGCTGTTTGGATTGCTTAAAAACCAGGAGCGATCCAGGGAGCGGGCCAAGGAAGCCGCTGAATTACTCGTGGATCTGGGGCCCGCCTTCATCAAGGCCGGCCAAGCCCTCTCCACCCGCCCCGACATCGTGCCACCGGTGCTGCTTGAGGAGCTGGCCCAACTGCAAGACCAACTGCCAGGTTTCGACAGCGCCCTGGCCATGGCCTGCATCGAAGAAGACCTCGGTGCCCCGATCAGCAGCATCTTCGAACAGCTCGATAGCGAACCCATCTCCGCCGCCTCCCTGGGCCAGGTGCACAAGGGGGTGCTCAAAACAGGCGAGGTGGTGGCCGTCAAGGTTCAGCGGCCCGGTTTGCGCGAGCAAATCACGCTCGATCTCTACATCGTGCGCAACATCGCCGCCTGGCTGAACCACAACGTCGGCCTGATCCGCAGCGACCTCGTCGCCCTGATCGACGAACTGGGCAAGCGGGTGTTTGAAGAGATGGATTACTGCAATGAAGCCAGCAACGCCGAAGCCTTTGCCCGCCTCCATCGCGCCAATCCCCGCATCGCCGTACCCGCCATCTATCGCCATGCCACCAGTCGGCGGGTGCTGACCATGGAATGGATCGATGGGGTGAAACTCACCAACCTCGAAGCTGTGCGGGGCATTGGCGTCGACCCCGACGACATGGTGGCGGTGGGGGTGAACTGCAGCCTCCAACAACTGCTGGAGCATGGCTTTTTCCATGCCGATCCCCACCCCGGCAACCTGCTAGCCCTGGCCGATGGCCGCCTGGCCTACCTGGATTTCGGCATGATGAGTGAGGTGAGCCGAGAATCGCGCACGGGCCTGATCCAGGCCGTGGTGCATCTGGTGAATCGCAATTTCGGCAAGCTCTCCAAGGATTTCGTCAGCCTCGGATTCCTGGCCGAAGACGTGAATCTCGAACCGATCGTGCCGGCCTTTGAAGGCGTGTTTGGCCAGGCCATCGAGATGGGCGTGAGCCGGATGGATTTCAAGGCCGTCACCGACGACCTCTCCGGCGTGATGTATCGCTTCCCCTTCCGGGTACCGCCCTACTACGCCCTGATCATTCGTTCTTTGGTCACCCTGGAAGGTATTGCCCTGAGCGTGGATCCCGATTTCAAAATCCTCGGTGCCGCCTACCCCTATTTCGCCAGGCGCCTGATGGAAGACCCCGATCCTTCCCTCAGGGAAAGCCTCAAGGAAATGCTGTTTGACGGCGATATTTTCCGCTGGCAGCGCCTCGACAACCTGATCGCCAGTGCCTCCCAAGGCAGCCAGCTCGACCTCGATGGGCTCCTAGACCAAGTGCTCGATTTCCTGTTCTCTTCCAATGGCGGCCTACTGCGCCAGCAACTTGTCGATGCGGCCATCCAACGGGTCGATTCCGTTGCGTGGGAAGCCACCCTCCGGCTCAGTGGCCGCTTGCCCCAGCGACTCCAACCCCCTGGGCTGAAACAGCGGGCTGTCCAGGCAGATGCCACGGCCCCGCTACTGGATTTAGAACCCATTCGCCAATTGGTATCGATCCTTCAGGCCCTACCTGGCTTTGAACCCCAATTGCTGCTCAAACGCCTGCCTCGGGTTTTAAGCGAACCCAACCTGCGGGACATGGGCTTAAAAATGGCCAAGGGATTGGCTGAACGCAGTGTGGTTCGCCTGCTACGGGATGTGCTCGTTCCAGCTTGAGGAGCAGGCCAAAAACCCCTAGGGTCGAAACCATGAATTTGAACCGCCAACCCTTGAAAAAACGCCGGGCCCTTGTTGCCGCTCTGTTGGGTCTGGGTTTGGGGTTGACATCACCTGGGGCGATTGCCGGTGAAAACCTGGTGTTTGTCAGTGGGGCGTTTCGCCGCTCGATCGCCGTTGCCGATCTTGATCACCTGGCCAAAACCGGACAGGCCACGGGTTTAATGGCCGATGTACTTGCCTTCAGCAAGCAAAATCCCAAGGCGGTAGCCAAGCTGCTGAACCAATCGGTGAGCCTGCCGATCACCTTGATCAGTCGCCTGCTCAGCACCCGGATTGGCGAAGCCGTGCTGCAACGGCTCGCCAAGGTGATCTACCCCCTCAAGGCCTCCCAAGACGGGGTGGTCGCCCTCCGATCGGCCGTCATTCTGGGCTTAGCCAATGGCAATGGCTCGATCAATGCCATCTCCTTTCTCCAGGCCTACCCCGTTCCCGAAATCGAAGTGAACATTCCGGCCTTGATGGCCATACTCAAAAAAGCAAGCTCCATTGCTGAGCTTGTGCGCTTCTTCTCGGAGTCACCCCTCGATGGGCTGAAGCCTGCGCCGTAGATTCAACCTAGCCAGCCTTTTGCCCGTGCCCGTACTCCGATCCCTACGGCATCTGAGTAATCGGGCCTTCGGCGCCAAGCCCACCATGCAGGACTGGCCAGGCCTGATCGAGGCCTACCGGAGCTGGTTACCTGTCTCCGACAAAACACCTGTTATCAGCCTGCGGGAAGGGGCCACACCCTTGATACCAGCCCCCGTGATTGCCGAGCAGATCGGCAGGGGAGTGAAGGTCTATCTGAAATACGACGGTCTCAACCCCACCGGCTCCTTCAAGGACCGGGGCATGACCATGGCGATCAGTAAGGCCAAGGAAGCTGGCTCTGAAGCGGTGATCTGCGCCAGCACGGGCAACACCTCAGCAGCAGCAGCAGCCTACGCCCGCCGCGGCGGCATGCGTGCCTTTGTGCTGATTCCCGATGGCTACGTGGCCCAAGGGAAATTAGCCCAGGCCCTTCTCTATGGAGCAGAGGTGATTGCCATCCAGGGCAACTTCGATACCGCCCTATCGATTGTTCGCGATGTGGCAGATCAATACCCGATCACCCTGGTGAATTCGGTGAATCCCTACCGCCTACAGGGTCAAAAAACAGCAGCCTTCGAAGTGGTGGATGCCCTGGGCGAAGCCCCGGATTGGCTCTGCATTCCCGTGGGAAATGCAGGCAACATCAGCGCCTACTGGATGGGCTTCAACGAATACAAAGGGGCGGGCCACTGCCGCAAATTACCCAAAATGATGGGCTTCCAGGCCGCTGGATCAGCTCCATTGGTGCTGGGCCACACGGTGGAGCAGCCCGACACCATTGCCACCGCCATCCGCATTGGCAATCCGGTCAACCGGGAAAAGGCCCTCAAGGTACGCCAAGAAAGCGGCGGCGACTTCATGGCCGTCACCGATACAGAAATCATCGATGCCTACAAGCTGCTGGGTAGTAGTGAAGGGGTGTTCTGCGAACCCGCTAGCGCCGCCTCGGTTGCCGGCCTTCTGAAACGCAAACACGAAGTGCCGGCTGGAGCCACCGTGGTGTGTGTTTTAACCGGCAACGGCCTCAAGGACCCCACCACCGCCATCGAACACAACGACGCCAAGTTCCACACAGGTTTAGAAGCCAACACCGACCTCATTGCCAAGGTGTTGGGCTTCTAAACCAATCCAGAAAGCGTCTGATTAAAACCTGGGGAAAACAGGCTGACCCGAGCGGAAAGAATGGCGTCGGATCACCCAGGTACCCAGGCTCTTTTTTTCCCAGATCTGGGAAACGGTGGAAAATTAAAACCACTCCCCAATCCAAGCTCAACAGTCCCCAGGCATCGATAAGGAAAAACCACTGGCTCGGCAGGGTTTAAAAGTCTTTTCCCCAGAAACCCCAGCCCCTAAAGCTACGGGATTACTTTCTTTTCTTAAATCCTTTAATCCGTAATCCGTAAGGGCTGGGGATGCCGGTCAGCCCACGTTGCGCATTGGGCCGGCCTGTGGAAGCGTGGGTCAACGTGTTTGGCCGTGATCCGGCTGTTAGGCCCCCATCCCATGAAGTTGGTTTGCTCCCAATCGGAACTCAGCTCCAGTCTTCAACTGGTGAGTCGTGCTGTAGCTGGTCGCCCCACCCATCCCGTTTTGGCCAACGTCCTGCTAACTGCGGATGCGGGCACTGGACGCCTCAGTCTGACGGGCTTTGACCTCAGCCTTGGCATTCAAACCAGCTTGAGTGCCAGCGTTGAAACCAGCGGAGCGATCACCCTGCCGGCCAAGATGTTTGGTGAAATTGTCTCCAGACTTTCGGCCGATAGCCCGATCACGTTGAGCTGCGCGGAAGGCACCGAGCAGGTGGAGCTCACCAGCCTCTCCGGCAGCTACCAGATGCGGGGCATGCCCGCCGAAGATTTCCCGGATCTGCCCCTAGTGCAGAGCGGCACCCCCATTCGGCTGGAAGCCAATTCCCTCGTCAAAGGATTGCGGGCCACCCTGTTCGCCAGCAGTGGTGACGAGGCCAAGCAGTTGCTCACTGGCGTGCACCTGCGCCTCGATCCCGAGGGACTCGAGTGTGCCGCCACCGACGGCCATCGCCTGGCGGTCCTGCGTCTCGCCCATGGCAGTACCGAGAGCCTGGACACCCCGGAAGGGGAGCCTTTTGCGGTTACGGTGCCAGCCCGTTCCCTGCGGGAACTGGAGCGGCTGTTGTCGGGTCGTCATTCAGACGAACCCCTCAGCCTGTTTTGCGAACGGGGCCAGGTGGTGTTCCTCTGGGCCGACCAGGTGCTCACCAGCCGCAGCCTGGATGGCACCTATCCCAATTACCGCCAGCTCATTCCCGAAAGCTTTAACCGTCGGATTGGGGTGGATCGTCGCGCCCTCGTGTCAGCCCTGGAGCGGGTGGCGGTCTTGGCGGATCAGCACAACAACGTGGTCAAGCTCAGTGCCGATGCAGCCACGGGCAAGGTGTTGATCCAGGCCGATGCCCAGGATGTGGGCAGTGGTTCAGAAGCTGTTGCTGCAGAGATCGATGGGGAGGCGATTCAGATCGCCTTCAACGTGCGCTATCTCCTGGATGGGCTCAAGGCGATGGCCTGTGACCAGGTTGTTCTCCATTGCAATGCACCCACCACACCGGCAATTTTGACCCCGGCCGATGGGGCTAATTTCACCTATTTGGTGATGCCCGTTCAGATTCGTAGCTGATTGCCTTGGCCCTTCCTGAGCAATTGCTGTTAAGCGATGTCCTCCGCCGTCGCGTCCATAACGCCAATGGAGAAGATCAGGGCGCCGGGGTTGCGGTGTGGATGCATCCTCCGGTCCATCGGGTGTTGGGATGGGTTACGAAGCCAGCTGCGTTTGGTCCAGATCGCTTGGTGTGGCGGCTCAACCAATTGCGCGGTTTTGCCGAGTTGGAGGCCCTGGTGCAGGGTGATCCTTCGCCCACGGATCAGGCCACAGTGGAGCGTTTGCCCACCTTGATCGACGCGGCCTTGTTCGATCGCCAGCAGGAACCCATTGGCATCGTGGCCGATGCCGCCATTGAGTTCAAAACGGGACGGATCCTCCACTACCTGGTCAGTCGCAGTGATCCCCGCCTGCCCGGCAGCAGCCGCTGGCGGCTGAGTCCGGATCGGATTGTGGATCAACAACCCGCCCAGGTGTTCACCACCTTGCAGGGCTTGGACGACCTTCCCCTGGCTAAGGCCAGTGTTCGCCAGGAATTCCTGCGCCGATCCCGGCGTTGGCGCGACCAGGTGCAAGGCGAAACCGCCCGCCTACGCGACCAGTTCCAACAGGTGGGTGACCGCTTTGAGGAGCGGGTGGAGGGTTGGCTGGAGGAGCCCCCCTGGGAGGGGGATCCCAGGGAAAGGGAATCCTGGGAGCAAGGCCAAGAGCGCCCTGCAAGATCCACCCCTTCCGACGAAGAATTCGGGGATTGGCCTGAGCAGCCGCAGGACCGCCGCCGCCCCCGATCCAGGGATGACGAGTCGATGGACTCCGATCTTGACCCCTGGATCTGATACTGGAAGGCCGCTGCTGAGCCGGTGTGGTTGCCGCCTCTTTCGACGTACCGGCCTATTCGGTGCCCGATGCGCTCCGTAAGGAGGGTCTGAGCCAGGCCGATTACGAAGAAATTTGCCGTCGTTTGGGCCGCGCGCCCAATCGGGCTGAGCTGGGCATGTTTGGGGTGATGTGGTCGGAGCACTGCTGCTATCGCAATTCCAGGCCCCTGCTAGCGGGCTTCCCCACCACCGGCCCCCGCATCCTGGTGGGACCTGGGGAAAACGCCGGGGTGGTGGATTTAGGTGAGGGCCAGCGCTTGGCCTTCAAGATTGAAAGCCACAACCACCCCTCCGCGGTGGAGCCGTTTCAAGGGGCTGCTACCGGTGTGGGCGGCATCCTGCGCGACATCTTCACCATGGGGGCCCGGCCGATTGCGCTGCTGAATGCCCTGCGTTTTGGCCCCCTAGACGACGAGCGCAATGTGGGCTTGATGGAGGGCGTGGTGGCTGGCATTGCCCACTACGGCAACTGCGTGGGCGTTCCCACCGTGGGGGGCGAGGTGGCCTTTGATCCCAGCTACTCCGGCAACCCGTTGGTGAATGCCATGGCCCTCGGGCTGATGGAAACCGACGACATCGTCTGTTCGGGGGCCCAGGGGGTTGGGTATCCCGTTGTCTATGTGGGCAGCACTACGGGCCGCGATGGCATGGGGGGCGCCAGCTTTGCCAGCGCCGAACTCACCGAAGCGTCCCTCGACGACCGTCCGGCGGTGCAGGTGGGCGATCCCTTTCTGGAGAAGGGCCTGATCGAGGCCTGTTTGGAAGCCTTCCAGAGTGGTGATGTGGTGGCGGCCCAGGACATGGGGGCCGCTGGCCTCACCTGCAGCTGTTCGGAGATGGCCGCCAAAGGTGGTTTGGGGATTGAGCTCGACCTCGACAAGGTGCCCGCCCGGGAAGCCGGGATGACTGCCTATGAGTTCCTGCTCAGCGAATCCCAAGAGCGCATGCTCTTTGTGGTGAAGCCAGGCCAGGAGGAGGTCTTGATGGCCCGTTTTCGCCGCTGGGGCCTGCAGGCGGCCGTGGTGGGCCGGGTGCTTAAAGGCAACATCGTGCGGGTGATTCAAAACGGTGAGATCGCCGCCGAGGTACCTGCCAATGCCCTCGCCGATGACACGCCCATCAACCACCACGAGCTGCTCAGCGAACCCCCGGCCGCTATCCAGGCCCATTGGCTCTGGAAAGAGGCCGATTTACCCCTGCCGAGCCAAAGCTGGGCCCAGGTTCTGCTCCAGCTGCTCGACGACCCCACCATTGCCAGCAAGCGCTGGGTCTACCGCCAGTACGACCACCAGGTGCAGGCCAACACCGTGGTGCTTCCAGGGGGAGCCGATGCGGCTGTGGTCCGCCTGCGGCCCCAACAGGGTGCAGGGGCCATGGCGAAGGCCACCCGTGGCGTGGCGGCCGTGGTGGATTGCCCGAACCGCTGGGTGGCCCTTGATCCCGAGCGGGGTGGCATGGCGGCGGTGGCAGAAGCGGCCCGCAATTTGAGCTGCGTGGGGGCTGAACCCCTCGCGATCACCGACAACCTCAATTTCCCCTCCCCGGAAACCCCTACCGGCTATTGGCAATTGGCCTTGGCCTGCCGGGGTTTGGCGGCGGCCTGTACGGCCCTGGATACCCCGGTCACCGGTGGCAACGTGTCCCTCTACAACGAGACCCGCCTGCCCGATGGCCGGATGCAGCCGATCCATCCCACTCCCGTGGTGGGCATGGTGGGTTTGGTGCACGATTTGGCCCAGGTCACTGGCCTGGCTTGGCAGGAACCCGGCGATGCCATCTGGTTGTTGGGGGCTCCCCTTGCTGCCGGTGCCGATGAACGGGTCACCCTGGCGGGCACCAGCTACCTCGAATGCATCCACGGCCAACTCACCGGCCGGCCTCCGGTGATCGACCTGGTCTTGGAGAGGTCGGTTCAAGCCTTCCTGCGCCAAGCAATTAGCCAGGGCCTGGTGGCCTCAGCCCACGACCTCAGCGATGGCGGTCTGGCCGTGGCTGCGGCGGAATGCTGCATGGCCTCTGGTTTGGGCGCCCACCTCGAGCTGCCCGCCGGCGATGGCCGTTTGGATCACCTGTTGTTTGCTGAAGGTGGGGCCCGGATCCTGGTGAGTGTGCCCCCAGCTCAAACCACCGCTTGGCAGCAGGCCCTGGACCAGGCCCGGGCCACTGGCCACGATGTTCCGGCCCAGTGTCTTGGGGTGGTGGCCGCGGGTGCCGATTTCTCGATCAGCCAGGCCGGTACCCCGTTGGTGGAGCTACCGATCGACCAGTTGCGCACCACCTTTGAGCAGGCCATTCCCCGCCGCATGGGTGCCGATCTGCCTCCCACGGTTTGATGGGCCGGCTTCATGCAGAATGAAAATTCAAGCTGGACAGCGAACGGGCCTGTGGTTGTAGAGCGTCCCGATCAGCCAGAGCGTCCTGACAAACCGGAGGAAGCTTGCGGTGTTTACGCCGTTTTGGCTGCGGGCCAACCGGTGGCGAACCTCACCTATTTCGGCCTCTACGCCCTCCAACACCGGGGCCAAGAATCGGCCGGAATTGCTGTCTTTGATGCCGAGAACAAGGTTCGGCTCCACAAGGACATGGGCCTGGTGAGCCAGGTGTTTGACCAGGCCATGCTCGAGCGGATGCCGGGCGATCTGGCCATTGGCCACAACCGCTATTCCACAACGGGCAGCAGCAAGGTTTGCAATGCCCAGCCGGTGGTTTTGATGACCCGCTCGGGCCCCTTTGCCCTGGCCCACAACGGCAATTTGGTCAATGCGACCGAATTGCGCGAAGAGCTGGCGGATATCGCCAGCGAACTCACCTCCACCACCGATTCCGAACTGATTGCCTTTGCCATTCAGGGCGCCGTCAATGGCGGTTTGGATTGGGACCAGGCGATTCGCCAGGCGGCAGGGCGCTGTCGTGGCGCCTTCAGCCTAGTGATTGGCACGCCCGAGGGCCTGTTTGCCCTGCGGGATGGCCATGGCATTCGGCCCCTGGTGTTTGGCCACATGGGTGAGCTGGATCAGGCCCAGTGGGTGGTGAGCAGTGAAACCTGTGGCCTCGACATCATTGGCGCCAGCTTCGACGACGACGTCAAACCCGGGGAGATCATCCACTTCCGCCAGGGTGATGCCACCCCCAGCCGCAGCGAGTGGTGCCAGGAGCCCCACAAGTTGTGCGTGTTCGAAATGATCTATTTCGCCCGCCCTGATAGCCGGTTCTTCGGTGAATCGCTCTACAGCTATCGGGTACGCATCGGCGAAACCCTTGCCCGCGAAACCCCCGTCGACGCCGACATCGTGATTGGGGTTCCCGATTCCGGGATTCCTGCTGCGATTGGCTATTCCCAGTTCAGTGGCATTCCCTTTGGGGATGGATTGATCAAAAACCGCTACGTGGGCCGCACCTTTATCCAGCCCACCCAGGCCATGCGGGAAGCGGGCATTCGGGTGAAGCTCAATCCCTTGCCCGATGTGCTCTCGGGTAAACGGGTGGTGGTGATCGACGACTCGATTGTGCGGGGAACCACCAGCCGCAAGTTGGTGGCAGCCCTTCGGGATGCCGGTGCTACCGCAGTGCACATGCGCATCAGTTCACCGCCGGTGACCCATCCCTGCTTCTACGGTATCGACACCGACACCCAGGATCAACTGATTGCGGCGCGCCTCACCCTTGAGGAAATTGCGGCCCACCTTGGCGTGGATTCCCTGGCTTACCTGAGCAAGCAGGGCATGGTGGATGCGGCGAAGGCCAACTCCAACAACTTTTGTTCCGCCTGTTTTGATGGCGCCTATCCGATCGAGATGGAAGAGGCGGTGCGCTCTAGCAAATTGATGCTCGAGCCCGCTGGGATTGCGGCCACTCTGTAGTCAGTTCACCAGCTCAGTTGATCAACGGTACGAGTCTTTGCAGATGCTCTCCTGTTTTGAGGCCAAAGCTCTGGCCTGATCCGGTGGGGTCCTGGGCTTTCAAGGCATCGGGCGCAAACCGGAAGTTGCGGCTGTCGCTCACCACCGCACTCACCAGGGCAGGAAGGCCACTACACAGGTCCACCAGGTGGTCGCCCCGTTGCTCAAAGCGCAGGCCGATCTGGCCCAAATCACCGCGCTGACAGAGCCTGATCTCGTCGGTGTTGAGTCGTTTGATCTGGCCGTAATGGCTTGCCAGCACCACGCTGGTGGCTGTGCAGGCAGCGCCAACCACGGCTTCTCCCGGCAACAGTCGCATCACCATGGGCCCTTGGGCGGCTCGGCCCATCAGGGGCAGGTTGGCTTCATTCACAGTCATTCTCAGCAGCCGTCCGGTGCTGCTGGCCACCACCACCTCCTGGTCGTCTTGGCAGCTCACCACCCGCTTGAGTTCCACCCCGTCTTTGAGTTTGAGCACGGTGGTGGCCCGGCCAGAGAGCTCCTGGAATTCCTCCATGGGCAGTCGCTTGAAGCGGCCATCGCTGCTCAGCAGGCCCAGGCTTGAGCCGGCTTCCGTGGGAAGGGGGAGCACCTGCACCACCCGTTCCCCATCCAGGCTGTCGGGCAAAAAGCGCTCGAGATTGCCGGGTTGTTGGCCCGCAAATTCCCAGCGCAGCAGTCCAACTCTCCCGGAAGCGGTAAAGGCCAACAGAGCCGGTTGTTGGGCGATGGGCAGGATCACTTGGGCAGGCGAGGGGTTGTCGCCTAGGTCACTGCTGGCATCGAGGTGGAGCCTGCCCAGCATTTGGGGGGTCACAATCTTCACCGCCCCATCGGCTTGGATCAGGAGCCGGCTTTCGCTAGTTAGGGCAGCAAAGGCCTGTTGTCGCTGCAATTCGGCATTGGGACGCACGGCGGCGGCCCTTTGGGCCACCAGGGCATCGCCGCCCTGGATTAGGCGGGTACGCCGGGGGGTGGCGAAGCGCTTTTTCAGGGCCTTGAACTCGTCCACCATGGTGTCGAGCAGAGCGCCCCGGTCGTCGAGCAGGTGGCGCAGGCCCGTCCGCTCCACGCGGAGGTCGTCGGCCTCCTTGCGCAGGCTTTCCTGCTCCAGGCCCGTGAGTCGACGCAGGGGCATCGCCAGGACCGCATCGGCCTGCCGCTCACTCAAATCCAGGTGCACCTGGAGGCTGGCCTTGGCGCTCGCCGCATCGGCGGCGGCGGTGATCATCTCGATCACCTGCTTGAGCACATTGAGGGCTTTGGTCAGGCCCTCCACCACCTCGAGCCGGTCTTCGCAGCGCTTGAGGGCGTGGCGGGTGCGGCGCAGGATCGTGAGTTCCCGGTATTCCAGGAATTGCTGGAGCATGCGGCGCAAGCTGAGTTGCACCGGCTGGCTGTTCACCAGAGCCAGCATGATCGCGCCGAAATTGCTTTGTAGGGCCGTGCGGCGCTGCAGGTCCGAGAGCACGGTTTCGGGGTTGGCATCGCGGCGGAGTTCCACCACCACCCGCATGCCGTCGCGATCGCTCTCATCGCGAATGTCGGCAATCCCGCCAATCTTGCCGTCGTTCACCTGTTCGGCCAGTTTCTCGATCCAGCCGGCCTTGCTCAGTTGGTAGGGCAATTCCGTAATCACCACGGCGCCGCGTTTGTGGCGACCTTTGCCGGGTTGCACTTCCTCAATGTGGGCTACGCCGCGCATCGGGATGCTGCCTCGGCCGCCCAGGTAGGTCTCGCGGACCCCGCTGCCCAGCAGCACTTCGCCCCCGGTGGGGAAATCGGGTCCGGGCACCAATTCCAGCAGTTTTTCGTCGCTGAGGTCAGGCTTGCGGATTAGGGCAACCAGGGCATCCACCACTTCGCCCAGGTTGTGGGGCGGGATGCTGGTGGCCATGCCCACGGCAATGCCGGTGCAGCCATTGAGGATCAGGAAGGGCAGTTGGGCGGGCAGCACCGTGGGCTCTTGTTGGGAGCCGTCGAAGTTCGAGGCGAAATCGACGGTGTCGCTGCTGATTTCATCCAGCATCCCCTCGTTGGCGATGGGGGCAAGCCGCGTTTCCGTGTAACGCATGGCTGCTGGTGGATCGTCGTCCACCGAGCCGAAGTTGCCGTGGCCATCGAGCAGGGGATGGCGGCTGGCAAAGGTTTGGACCAACCGCACCAGGGCGTCGTAAACCGCTTGATCGCCGTGGGGGTGGTATTTGCCCAGGACGTCGCCCACCACCCGGGCGCACTTGCGGTAGGGGCGATCGGGGGTCAGCCCCAACTCGTGCATCGCAAACAGGATGCGCCGTTGCACCGGTTTGAGGCCATCGCGCACGTCCGGTAGGGCCCGCCCCACGATCACGCTCATGGCGTACTCGAGGTAGGAGCGCTGCATCTCCTGATGCAGCGCAATCGGTTGGATGCGGGGATCCTCCGGCCGCTCTCTCTGTTCGCTGGGGCGCTCCTCGGCCATCCGGTGCTGCGGTGAGAGGGCTGAAGTTGGGGCTCAGCCTACAGATGGTGTTGAGGCCCCTGAAGGTCTACGGCATCTGTTGCCTAGCCATCGTCGCCGTTATCGCCATCGGGATTGGCATTGGCCTTTGCCCGCTCCACGGCCGATTTGAGCTCGCTCTGACGCAGAAGCTCCTGGGTTGCCTGCCGCAATTTGGGTCCCCAAAGCTGGTCTTTTTGGTAGCTCTCCAGCACGTAGTTGGGATCACTTGTGAGGGCCTTGTTGGCCAGGTCCAGGGCGTCCTGGCGGTTGGTCCGGTTTTGGCTAAACAGGCCCGTGGCCAGGGCCAAGGTGGTTTCGGCGGCATCGGGCTTGAGCTTCAGAACCTGGCGCCAGCGGGCAATTGCTTCTTTGGTTTTGCCTTGGTCGAACAGCACCAACCCCTGGTTGTTGATCGCTTCCCAGAAGTCGCGGCGCAGGCTGGCTGCCTTTTCAAAGGCCACCAGCGCCGCTGCCGATTGCGCCAGCTGGACGTGGGCGTTGCCGATGTCGAAGTAGGCGCCCGCATTGTTGCCATCCAATTTGAGCCCCTGCTCCAGCAGGCCAATGGCGTCCTTGGGCTTGCCTTCCCGAAGGGCGAGGGAGCCTTGGGCAAACCAGATGCCGGGGTTGCGAGGATCCAGTTGTTTGGCATGGGCTAGGGCAATGCCGGCCTCTTTCAACTGTTTGCTGCGCAGCTGGGCTTCGGCGAGCAGCAACCAGCCGCGGGGGTCATCGGGCAGCAATTGCACCGTGAGGGCGGCCAGGCGGGCAGCCTCATTGGCCTGTCCCACTCGCAATAGCCGGGCTGCTGCTTGGGCAATGCCAAGGCCAGCCCCCTCGAGCTCCACCCGTTGGGGTACGTAGACGTAGGGCACAAAGTTGGCCTTGGCCGCCGGCATCTGACCCACCCACACCCCAAGCAGTAGGGGAGCTGCAACTCCAGCGCGCAGCCAGCGGGGTGCCATGGAGTCTCAACAGGAGCCCCCAGCCTAGGGATTGCCATGGATATGTGGCCCCATCGGTTGGTCGAGTTGCCGCTCTGCTGTTGCAATTCCCTGGGTTGCCCGCAGGGCTGCTGCAATGTTGCGGCGCCACATCCAGGGTTTAATGCGGCGCAGGGCTGAGGCCCGCAGCCGTCCATCCCAGGTGGCGTCATCCCATTGCAGAGACCGTTCTCCCTTCAGCTCCAGTAGCCATGGTCTGGGTTGGAGATCGGGGTCGCGGCTGCTCTCCAGGGGTTGGTGGTTCCAGGGGCAGACGTCTTGGCAGATGTCGCAGCCAGCAACCCAGGGGCCCATGCCGGCGGTGATCAGGGGGGGCAAGGCGGCATCGCGGTTCTCGATGGTGTGGAAGGCGATGCAGCGGCGGCTGTCCACCACAAATGGTTCCGTAATCGCCTTGGTTGGGCAGGCGTCCAGGCAGGTCGTACAGCGTCCGCAGAGGGTGGCAGAGGGTTGGTCGGCGGGTAGGTCCAGGGTGGTGAGCAGGTGGCCAAGCAGCAGCCAGGAGCCCCTTTTGGGGTGGATCAAATTGCCGTGTTTGCCGATCCAGCCCAGCCCAGCCTCCTCAGCCCAGGCCTTGTCCATCAGCGGTGCACTATCGACGCAGGCCCGCCATTGAACCCCAGGGGCTTGGCTTTCCAGCCAGCGGCCCAAGTGCCGCAGGCGACCATCAATCACCCGGTGATAATCGCGCCCCCAGCCATAGCGGGCCACCGCCAGGGTCTCCGGTTGGCGCTTGGCATCCACGTAGTAGTTGAGCCCCACAGCCACCAGGCTGCGAACGCCGGGGAGTAGGGCTTCGATGGAGCGGCGCCGGGGATCGGCCATCCAGGCCATGTCGGCCTGGTGCCCGGCGGCCAGCCAGCGTTCGAGGGCCGCCGTGCGCAGGGGCAGGCGGGGGCTGCCGGGTACGGCGGCAATGCCGACCGGGTCAAAGCCCAGGGCGATGGCCTGCTGCTTGAGCAGGACCACCAGCTGCTGGGGGTCATGGCCTGGTTGGGCAGGTCCCGCCATCACCCGTAAAGTTGCTCCACATCCCCAGTCTGCTGCGAGAACCCCTTGAGCACCGTTCCATCCGGTCGTTTTGGCCACCTGCTCCGCTGGATTGGCATCACCCTGGTGGTGCTCATGGGCCTCCAGCTCTTGGTGCTCTTGGTCTCTTGGAATTGGGCGCTGGAACCCTTCCGCCAGCTTCTGGTGGATCGCCTCGTGGGTGAATCCCCGATGGCCTTGCTGGGGATGGTGTTGATGCTCTACGGCGCCAAGATCGACCAACCCTCAGCCACCCGTTCACCGATCCAGTGGGTGGTTGGTGTGGTGAGCATCCTGCTGGCGATTGCCATGGTGGTGGCCGTGCCGGTGTCGATTGGTTCGGAAAATGCCACGGCCCAGCAGGTCGCCCAGGCCGATGGTGCCATCGCGATGCAGACCATGCAGCTCCAGCGTGAAAAGCAACAGCTGGCTGCTCCCGGTGCGGTTGATCAGGTGATTGCCCAGGCAGAAAAGGCCGGTCAGATCCCCGCCGGACTGTCTGAAGAGCAAAAGAAGGCCCAGGCCCGTCAATTTATTGACACCCAGCTCAAACCCCAGCTGGAGAAACAGGAGCAGCAATTGGGTCAGGCCAAGTTGGGACGTGACCTGGCAGTGCAACAGCGCCGCTTTGGAGGCACTGGCCGTTCGGCCGTTTTGGCAATTGCCTTTGTGGTGCTGGCCCTGGTGGCTTTGCTCTGAAATCCTTCAACGACCTGACGGATGGCTAAGTTGCCCTTAGGTAGCTGAAGGCCGGATTCCCGGATGTTCCTTGGTTCAGTCCAATCCCAGATCTGACCAGCCTCTGAACGATCGGTTCCAGCAGGATCTCAAGAACGACCTGATTGCGGGTCTGTTGGTGGTGATTCCGCTGGCTACCACGATTTGGCTGGCCACCACGGTGAGTCGGTTCGTGCTGGCGTTTCTCACCTCGATTCCCAAGCAGTTCAATCCCTTCAATACCCTCAACCCCTTTTTGCTGGAGTTGATCAACCTGGGGGTGGGCTTGTTGGTTCCCCTGCTAGGGATCCTGCTGATCGGTTTGATGGCTCGGAATATCGTGGGTCGTTGGCTGTTGGAATTTGGGGAGGGCACCCTGCTCCGCATTCCTTTGGCGGGTTCCGTCTATAAAACCCTCAAGCAGCTGCTGGAAACCTTTCTCCAGGGAAGCTCCAGCAAATTCCGCCGGGTTGTGCTGGTGGAATACCCCCAAGAGGGCCTCTATGCCCTTGGTTTTGTGACCGGTGTGCTTGGCACCGCCCTGCAGGTGGGTTTCAGTGAGCCCATGCTCAGTGTGTTCATACCCACGGCGCCCAACCCCACCACCGGTTGGTATGCGGTGGTGCCTGAGACCAAAGTCAAGGACCTCGACCTTTCGGTGGAGGACGCCTTCCGCACGATTATTTCCGCTGGCATCGTCAACCCTGACGAACGCGAAACACCCAACCGCAGCTTCTCTAGTCTCTTGGCCCAGCTGCGGGCTCCCCAGATGTCCTGATGCAGAGCCGCACCCTCGCCCGTGAACTGGCCCTGTTGCTGTTGGGTCAGATCAGTGACCGTGGCAGCAGTGCCAGTGGCGGCAGTTCTAAGGGCTTGCCCGATGGGGGTATGGATGCCCTCCTGCAGCAAGCCCTGACCACCCTCCATCAACACGTTCGCGAGGCCTTGGATCGGTCGGCGGAGGATCTGCAAACGGCCCAGCAGGAGCTTCTCGATAGTGAATTGCAGGAGCAGGGAGAGCAGCAATTGCCCCGGGTTCGTAGCCATTTGCAGGCCGGTTTGGTTTCGGCGGAGCAGGCGCTCAATCGGCTTTCGGCCAGCCTGGAATTGCCCAGGCTCCTGCTCCTGGCTGATCAAGACGAGGTGCGCCGTGGCGCCATGGATCGGGCCCGAGCCGTCTTGCGTCAGCGCGAAGCCATTGATGCCCGCTTGGATGGGGTGATGGAGGGTTGGCGCCTGGCACGGTTGCCCCGCATTGATCGGGACATCCTGCGCTTGGCGGCGGTCGATCTCAGTGATTTCAAAACCCCGGCGGCGGTGGCTTGCAAAGAGGCTGTCGAACTGGCCAATCGCTACAGCGATGAGCAGGGTCGTCGCATGATCAATGGGGTGTTGCGCCGGTTTACGGCCGCTGCTGTGCCTGCGGAGAGCTGAGGGGCGATGGTTTACGACTGGTTCAACCGCAGCAGCGGTGCCCCCGATAACGGTGCCCCCGAGCCCCCTTCGTCCCAGGACGGCCCCCAAGAGGATCCCCTCCCTTCCGGTGGGGAGTCCCTTGACAGCGATGCAGCGGCCCTCGAGTGGGCCAAGCAGGCCTATGCCCGGCTGAAGGCCCAGCAGGACGCGGCGAAGCAGGAAGTCGCCAAACAGGACGTTCTCAAACAGGACGTCGCAAAAGCGGAAACCTCCAAGGTGGAACCGATTGCCGCTCCGATTGCCCCCCCACCAGCAGCAGTTGAGCCGCCATCCCCGCAGGCGCCCCAAGGGTTGTCCCTGTTGGAGCAGGCCGCGGCCCAGCGGGTGGAGCGCCAGCAGGCCATTGCTGCCCCCGAGGCGCCAGCCCAGGCACCGCCAGGTGATCGTTCGCCTGCCCCCATGGCGACGGAGCCCGAGCTCGGCGCCTTTGATGACACCTTCACTTGGTCGGCGGAGGTGCTGGCTGCCCAGGGCAAACGGATCGATCAGGTTTCCCTTGAGGAGATTGATTGGCTCAGTCGCCTGCGCCAGGGCCTGGAGAAAACCCGCCAGGGCTTTGTCACCCAGCTGCTTGAAAACCTTGGTGACGACCCCCTCACCCCCGAGGTGCTCGATGATCTGGAAGGCACCCTGTTGCGGGCCGATGTGGGAGTTAAGGCCACCGATCAGGTGCTCGAAGCCCTGCGAAAACGCCTCAATGAGGAGGTGGTCGACCCCAGCGAGGGGATCCGTTTTCTGAAGGAACTGCTCCGGGGCATCCTGGATCAACCGATCCAGGCCAGCGCCCATGCCCTGCTGGCTCCCCAGCGGGATCGCCTCAATGTGTGGTTGATGGTGGGCGTGAATGGTGTGGGCAAAACCACCACCCTGGGAAAGCTGGCCAACCTGGCCGTGCGCAGTGGCTATAGCTGTTTGATTGCGGCGGCCGATACCTTTCGGGCGGCGGCCGTTCAACAGGTTCAGGTTTGGGGTGATCGCAGCGATGTGCCGGTCATTGCCAATCCCAGCGCTAATGCGGATCCTGCTGCGGTGGTGTTTGACGCCATTGGTGCGGCCAAGGCCAAGGGCACCGAGCTGGTTTTGGTGGATACGGCTGGTCGGCTGCAAACCAAGCACAACCTCATGGAGGAGTTGGCCAAGGTCCGGCGCATTGTTGACAAATTGGCCCCGGATGCGGTGGTGGAATCCCTGCTGGTCTTGGATGCCAGCCAGGGCCAAAACGGACTGCGCCAGGCGATGGCCTTTGCCAAGGCCGCAGGCCTCACGGGCGTGGTGCTCACCAAATTGGATGGCAGTGCCCGCGGCGGGGTGGCCCTGGCGGTGGCTTCGGAAGCCGGATTGCCGATTCGCTTTGTGGGTGCTGGCGAAGGCATTCGAGATTTGCGGCCCTTCAACAGTTTCGAGTTTGTTGAGGCCTTGCTGGGCGGCTAGCTTTCGTGTCCTTCCCACCAGTGCGGTGTTGAAGGTGGGCGACCAGCAGGTGTTGGCTTCCCTGCCAAGCTGAAGGTCAGCTACCAGCTCCCGGCGCTCGATGGCCTCAGATCCGATCCCGACTGGCACCACCACTTGGAGTGATCGTTTTGATCAGGGGCTGCACCCTGCGATTGAGCGGTTCAATGCGTCGATTGGCTTCGATTTGGAGCTGCTGGAGCAGGATCTCGATGGTTCCGTGGCCCATGCCCGGATGTTGGGCCGTTGCGGCGTGATCTCCGAGGCTGAGGCGCTGGAGCTGATTAGGGGCTTGCAGCAGGTCCGCGCCGAAGCGGCAGCTGGCCAGTTCAATCCAGGTTTGGAAGCGGAGGACGTGCATTTTGCGGTGGAGCACCGGCTGATTGCCCTGCTGGGGCCCCTGGGCAAAAAGCTCCACACCGGTCGCAGCCGTAACGATCAGGTGGGCACGGATGTGCGCCTCTGGTTGCGCAGCCAAATCGATTTGATCGATGGGGCCTTGGTGCGCTTTGAACGGGCCCTCCTGGCCCAGGCCGAGGCCCACGCCTCCACCTTGATTCCTGGTTACACCCACCTCCAGCGGGCCCAGCCGGTGTGTCTGGCCCATCATTTGCTTGCCTATATCGAGATGGCAGAGCGGGATCGCTCCCGCCTGGCGGATGTGCGGCAACGGGTCAATATTTCACCCCTCGGTGCCGCCGCCCTGGCCGGTACACCGGTCCCGATTGATCGCCGTCAAACCGCCGAGGAGCTTGGCTTTGACGAGGTCTACGCCAACAGCCTTGATGCGGTCAGCGACCGGGACTTTGCGGTGGAATTC
Organism: uncultured cyanobacterium; assembly: GCA_903928835.1. GTDB lineage: Bacteria > Cyanobacteriota > Cyanobacteriia > PCC-6307 > Cyanobiaceae > Cyanobium_A. The sequence goes on along the minus strand of CAIYSK010000377.1, from coordinate 914 downwards.
ATGGCTGCAGCCAGCTTGGTGATGGTGCACCTCAGCCGGCTCAGTGAGGAGGTGGTCTTGTGGGCGAGTGAGGAATTTGGCTTCATCAGCCTCACGGATCGCTGTGCCACGGGCAGCAGCCTGATGCCCCAGAAGAAAAATCCCGATGTGCCCGAATTGGTGCGCGGCAAGAGCGGCCGGGTATTTGGCCATTTGATGGGCCTGCTCACCATGATCAAGGGCTTGCCGCTGGCCTACAACAAGGATTTCCAGGAAGACAAAGAAGCCCTGTTCGATGGGGTACGCACCTGCCGCGATTGCCTGGAGGCGATGGCCATCCTGTTTGAGGAGGGCCTGGAATTTCGGCCCCAGCGGCTTGAGGCTGCGGTTGCTTCTGATTTTTCCAATGCCACGGACGTGGCTGATTACCTGGTGGCCAAGGGCATTCCCTTCCGGGAGGCCTATCAATTGGTGGGTGGCTTGGTGAAGACCTGCCTCGCTGAGCAGGTGTTGCTCAAGGACCTTCCCTTGGAACGCTGGCAACAGCTGCATCCAGGCTTTGAGGCCGATATCTATGCCGCCATTGCTCCCCGCCAAGTGGTTGCGGCCCGCCGCAGTGAGGGGGGTACCGCCTTTGATCAGGTGGAAAGGCAGTTGCAGCGAATCCGCACCCGCTTGGCAACCGGAGCCCAGAAAGGTTGAACCGGGCGATTTAGGCTGGCTTGGTTAGAGGCCTAAGGGCCCACAGTTCAGCGGCCCCGAGGCCGGTGTTGGTCCGTGAGTATTTTTGTTGGCAATCTTCCCTTCCGCGCCGAGCAGGAAGACATATCGGAATTGTTCTCACCCTTTGGTGAGGTGACAAGTTGCGCCTTGCCCCTGGAGCGCGATACCGGGCGTAAGCGCGGCTTTGCCTTTGTGGAAATGGCCGACGAGGA
>CAIYSK010000376.1 GCA_903928835.1 uncultured cyanobacterium | reverse complement strand
CTGCCGCCAAGGAGGGTCCCCGATGGACCTCACCCCTTATCTCAACAGCCTGGAAGGCACCACCCTCGACCAGGTGTTGCTCTCGGAGGCCATTCGTGGCCGGGTAGGCATTGCCATGAAAGGGCGACTTTTGTTGCGGGCCGTGTGCGAGAGCTTCCAAGACCGCACGCGGATTGGATGTGCGGTGACCGACCAGGCCACTTGCTTGAGTTACCTGGCGAAGGAGCCCTACGAGCTGCTGATCGCCACCGATTATCTGGAAGAGGGCAACGGTTTTGAGCTGGTGCGCCTGGCCCGGGAAGCCCAGCCCAGTTTGAAGGTGGTGGTGTTGGCGTTGGGCGATGTGATCCCGGCCCAATACGCCGATGCCGATTGGCTGGAAGCGGTGGTGGCCGAGGCTGATTTCATCGGCGATCAACGACCCCTTCAGGCCGCCATGATGGCCGTGATGGGCCATCACGCTTACCGAAGCCCATCCCTGCGCTCGGGCACCCTGCCCTACTTGAGCTGCCCCCGGCTCACCAAGCGCGAATACGAAGTACTCGACTTACTGGCCAGCGGCCTCACCGATCGCGACATCGCCGAGAAGCTTGTGGTGAGCGAGGAAACGGCCAAGACCTATACCAAGCGGTTGCTGAAAACCCTCGACGTGAACAACCGCCTCCAGGCGGTGCTCAAGGGCATGCGCTGCGGCATGGTTCAGATCTAACGGGTTCAGATCTAACGGGTTCAGATCTGAATTGTCCCCGTATGGGGGGCTCGTGATGGCAGGGGGGAGGCGCAAAGTTGATGCAGGCCCTTCGGGGCTATGGGTTGCCCTTCAACGCCTGCGGCGGACATTCATGACGACTGCTGGTTCTGCACCCAAGATCACCATTGGGGAGCTAGAAGCGAATTATTCCCTCTATTGCAAGGCCATGCGCTTGCTGCTTCGGGAGGGCAAATCGATCAACAAGATTCGCCGCACCGTGTGCTGGCAGCGGTTGGAAACCTTGCACAACTGCTTGCCGGGCCAATACCGAGACCCCGATTACCTCTGCACCCTGCTGGCGCGGGAGATGAAGGCCGTTTAGCTCCTGCTTCAATCCCAGAGCTTTTAGGGGTGTGAAGGTTGATCGCGGCAGCCTTGGTGCTGCGAAACATCGCCAAGAGAATGGTCCCGATGGACCGCGAGTTCCCCGTGAGCCAACCCCGGTCGGCCCCCCAGCAGGAGCCCGAACACCAGAGCGACGAGCACCCTGACCACCACCATCCCGTGCCATCGGGATTGGTGCGCTTGTACGGCCTGCTTGCCGTTTTGTTTGTGCTGTTGCCCGAATGGATGGCAGACCTGCGCCAGATGTCGCGCCATGGGCGCGCCCAAGCCCATGGGGAGGAGCGTGATCGCCCCTCGATCACCCAGTCGCGGTCGGCCCAGCAGGCCAGTCCCCTCGCCCCATGGCTCGCCACTGGGGCGAGGACAGCCCTTTGGGTGGGGCTTGGTGCTGGATTGGTTTGGGGTTCCAACCAGCTGCGGCCCCTTCCCCAGTTGTCCCTACCCCAGGGCCCCCTGTCCCAGGCGGGCCCTTCCGAGCAGGCGTCCCCGTTGCCGGTTGCCGCTGTGCCGGGGGGGCAGGTGCGGCTGCAAAGCTCCGGGCCCAGCTGGGTGGAGGTGCGCAGCCTTGAGGGCCAAACCCTCTATGGGGCCATTCTTCAAGGCCAGGTGCTGCTGCCTTTGGGCCGGGGGGTGAAGGTGCTGGCGGGGCGCCCTGATTTGGTGCGGGTTTCTGTGGCAGGCCAGCGGCCCAAAGTGCTGGGCAGGATTGATCAAATTGCGTGGGTTGCGGTGCCGGTTCACCCAGGGTTGGCCACGCCCTGAAGCAAGATGGCCTTTCGCTGTCTGTCGCTATGGCCCGTTTCCTCTTGGTGCTGAAGCCCCGATCAGTGGTGCAGCCGAGGGCCTTGATTGAGGCGCTGAAGCCGATGTTGCAGGTGTTGCAGGCGGAGGTGGATCACGAGACCATCGCCCACCTGAGTGCGGTGGTGCGGGTGAGTGGCGAGCAGCAGCGAATGCAGTTGTTTGCCGATGTGCAGAACAAGGCCGATGGAGTGGTGTTGGAGCTGGCGATCATGAGCCGGGAGTCGATGGGCCGCGGCGCCCCCCAAACCCTGGCTGTTTT
>CAIYSK010000375.1 GCA_903928835.1 uncultured cyanobacterium | reverse complement strand
TCGATGTTTGGAGTGGGAATCACCCCTTCTACACAGGTACCCAAAAAATCCTCGACACCGAGGGCCGGGTGGACCGCTTCATGCGCAAGTACGGCATGGCCACAGCAGAGCCCGCCGCCGAACCCAAGAAAGCTGACGCCGACCAGGCTCCTGCTTCCCCGGAAGCCCCCGCAGAAGCCAGCGCTTGAATTGGACCTGGGCGCTCCACAGCCCAACCCATGGCCATGGCCGGGTGCTCACCAGCATCCGGCCTTTTGTTTTTTCTCCGGCCTTTCGTTGTTTTAAAGGTCTGTTGAACGACTCCCAATCCCCCGCTTGATGGATCTCGCCCTGCTGCACGATCGTCTGGAAACAGCCCGGCGCACCTTTGAAACCCTGGAGCGACAGCTTGCCGATCCAGCCGTTGCTGCCAATCCCAGCCAATTGCAGACCATCGCCCGGGAACGCTCCCGCCTGGAGCCCCTGGTGCTCAATCACCAGCAACTCCAAAAGCTGGAACAGGAAGAAACCGAAGCCAGGGCCCTGCTCAAGGAGTACCGGGGTGATCCAGCCATGGAAGAGCTCGCCAATGAGGAGTTGGCGAGCCTCGCCGAGGCCATGGGCGCCCTGCGACAGAAGCTCACGGTGGCCCTCCTGCCAAGGGATCCCCGCGATGAGCGCAGTGTGATGCTCGAAATCCGCGCCGGCGCCGGCGGCGATGAAGCGGCCATCTGGGCGGGGGATCTGGCCCGGATGTATGAGCGCTATGCCCAAACCATTGGCTGGAAAGTAGAGCCGGTGAGTGCTTCTGAGGCCGAACTGGGGGGTTACAAGGAATTAATTCTGGCCATCAAGGGCGAAAGCGTGTTCAGCCAGCTGAAGTTTGAAGCCGGGGTGCATCGGGTGCAGCGGGTACCCGCCACCGAATCCCAGGGCCGGGTGCACACCTCCACGGCAACGGTGGCCGTGATGCCGGAGGCCGATCCGGTGGAAGTGCAGATTGATCCCACCGAAATCGAAATGAGCACCGCCCGCTCCGGTGGTGCCGGTGGTCAGAACGTGAACAAGGTGGAAACCGCTGTGGACCTGATCCACAAGCCCACGGGCATTCGGGTGTTTTGCACCCAAGAACGCTCCCAGCTCCAGAACCGGGAGCGGGCCATGGAAATCCTCCGGGCCAAGCTCTACGAACGCAAACTGGCGGAAGCCAATGCCCAGGAACGTTCCGTCAGGTTGGCGCAGGTGGGCAGCGGCGATCGCAGCGAGAAAATCCGCACCTACAACTACAAAGACAGCCGCACCACCGACCATCGCTTGGGAAAGAACTTCTCCCTCGAGCCCGTTCTCAATGGCCAGCTTCAGGATGTGATTGGCGCCTGCATTGCCGCCGATCAAAGCCGCCAGCTCGAGGAGCTCGCCAAGGAGATCTCTAGCTAGGTGCCGATCACGTATTTGGCCCATTCCAAATTGCGGCCCGCATGGATCTGGCGGTTCGCTTCGAAAATGAGGCCACTGAAGGGCCGATGGGGTTGACGGGCCAAGGCCATGCCCGCTTCCCGGGGGGTGCGATTTCCCTTGCGCACGTTGCAGGGCAAACAAGCCGTTGTGACGTTGTCCCAGGTATCGCCACCGCCCCGACTGCGGGGCATCACATGGTCGATGGACAGCTGACTGCCGCCGTAGCCGCAGTACTGGCAGCGATGGCCATCCCGCTGGAACAGATTGCGACGGGTGAGGGGGAGCTGCCGGTAGGGCACCCGCACGAACTGACGCAAACGAATCACGGTGGGCAGGAGATAATTTTCCCGAAGCACGTGGGTTGGGTCATGTTCGAGACCTTCCGCCTTCCCCTTAAGCAACATCACCATGGCGCGCCGCCAGGAGGTGATATTGAGCGGCTCGTAGGAGGCATTCAGAACGAGAACGTGGCTCATGCCAGCACCCGTAGTAGGGGCGATGCTAGGCGGGATCTTGGTTTGTTTTGGTGACGCAGGCCACCACACCACCGTTTCAGCCCCAGGCTTGTGCCGGCGCCGAAGGGCTTGAGCGCCAACGGGCTTGGGTGGATGTCGATCCGGGGGCCATTACGGCCAATGCCCGCAGCCTCAGGCGGTGCCTTGAGCCCACCACCAACCTGATGGCGGTGGTGAAGGCGGATGGCTACGGCCATGGCGCCGTCCCCATCGCCAAGGCCGCCCAAACGGGCGGGGCCAGCTGTTTTGGCGTTGCCACCCTGGCCGAGGGCCTCGAGCTCCGCCAGGCCGGGATTCAGGCCCCCATCCTGGTGCTTGGCAACCTCACCACCGCCGAAGAGCTGCGCAGCTGCCTGGCCTGGGAGCTGATGCCCACCATTAGTGGCATGCGTGAGGCCCTGCTCTGCCAGAACCTCGCCAGCGGCAGCGGTCGCGACTTCGCCCTCCAGCTCAAGCTGGATACGGGCATGGCCCGGCTCGGGGCCGATTGGCAGGACGGCCCCCGGCTCGTGGCCGCCCTTCGGGATCTTGATGCGGTGCACCTGGCAGGGGTGTATTCCCACCTGGCCTGCGCCGATGCGGCCCCCCATGCCGACGATGGCCTAACGGCCCAACAGCAAGACCGCTTTGACCGCGTCCTGCAAGCCCTGGAGCAGCAAAACCAGGCCCCGGGATGCAAGCACCTGGCCAACTCCGCCGGGGCCCTGCGCAGCCCCCAACTGCATTACGACATGGTTCGGGTAGGCCTGGCCCTCTACGGCCATAGCCCGGCGGCCCATCTCCAAGGGGTGACCCCCCTGCAGAGCGCCATGCGGCTCCTGGCCAGGGTCAGCCTGATCCGGGATGTCCCCGCAGGGGTGGGGGTGAGCTATGGGCATAGCTTCCGCACAAAACGGCCCAGTCGCCTTGCCGTGCTTGGCATTGGCTATGCCGATGGCGTGCCCCGCCAGCTCTCCAACCAGATGGAGGTGCTGTTCAACGGCCAACGCCTACCCCAGGTGGGGGCGATCACCATGGACCAACTCGTGATTGATGCCACCGACTGTTCCAGCCTCGAACTGGGCTCGGTGGTGACCCTGCTCGGCCAGAACGGAGACGACGAAATCACCCCAGGCCACTGGAGCGAACGCTGCCAAACCATCCCCTGGGAAATCCTCTGCGGTTTCAAGCACAGGCTGCCCAGGCTCCATGCCGACGACGAATCGCCCGGGGCACACTGATAAGCTCAATTGCCCCCTGGAGAGGTGGCTGAGTGGTTGAAAGCGGCTCCCTGCTAAGGAGTTACAGGAGGCAACTTCTGTCGAGGGTTCGAATCCCTCCCTCTCCGTTCCGAATCCGTTTCTTGCCCGATTTCCCTGCCATCGGCTTCTGAAGGCTTCCTAGGCCCTTAGGGGCGAGAGGCTTGGGCCAGGCGCGCGGCGATCTCAGGCAGAAGCCCAGGGTCCTTGGCGCAACTTGGGCCTTCGCTGAACACAACCAGCAAAAAAGGGAGGTGGCCTGGGGCTTCCACGTAGGCCGCATCATGGCGAGCCTGACTCATCCAGCCAGCCTTGCTCCAGAGCCTGCTGCCAACGGGCAGACCTTCCCCTAAAAAGCCATCCACCTGATTCTCAGGATCGGCCGAACGGGCTTCACCCTCCAAACTGCGCTCGAGCAAGGTCCGCATGCGGGCACAGGCCGGGGGCGAGATCAGGGCCGATGCCATCACGGCCTGGAGCAGGCGGGCCGTGAGATCGGTGCTCAGCCGGTTGCGGTTTTCCAACTCGGAGCCATAAAACACCCGCTCCCGACCAAAGGGACCATCGCCCCAGGTTTTTTGGCAGACATTGGCGCCCTCGAGCTCTGGCCAAGCCCATTGGCTCAGCCAGCCATTCACCAGCTGCCGTTGGGCCGCCCAATCGGCCATGGCCCGCTCCGGCAAAGCTGGGCCGCTGGTGGTGCCGCTGAGCAGATCCACCACGAAACCGGTGGCGTCATTGCTGGAATCCCGGACCATCTCCGCCAGGGCCAGACGCAGTTCCGCACTGTCTTCGATCAGATCGGCCTGCAGCCAAGCCTCCACCGCTGCCATGTAAAAGGCCTTCACCACACTGGCGGGATAGCGCTGGATCTCCCCGCCCCAACTCGCCCCCACCCAAGGCTGGGCCCAAAAGGTGCCCGGATCCCAATCGACAGCCTGGCCAATCAAGGAGCTCTCAAAACGCAGCCAGGTGATCGAGAGCTGCTGGGCTAAACCGGGTCTCCCTTCAAGCTCCAGGGCCCGCACCAGATCGGCGAGGGTCTGGCCCATGGCTGGATCGGGGCTGTAGAACGCCATCACGGCCGCTAAACCTGCTGGCGAGACTAAGCACCATGGCCCCAGGTTCCCAGCTGCAAGCGCCGACCCCCTTGCCCATCGGAGCTCCGGCAGCTCCCGAATGGCTGGTAGCCGGTAGCATCTGGCTGTTACTGGGCCCCATCAACCTCTTCAGCCGCCAGCTGGGCGAGGGATTGGCCAGCCAGGCCTCGGCGGGCCGCCACTTGAAAGTGCTCGAAGCTGGCCAGCATCGCCTGCGGATACGCCTGCTCGACGACGGCTATCCCGGCTGGATCGAGCCCAACGACCTCCTGGGCCAGGCGGAAGCCGCGCCCCAACCCCGGCCAAGGCCGTGGAATCGCCCTGCCATTAAGCAGCGGCTGGATGCCGTAATCACCTTCGGCCTCAGGGCCCTCGAGCAGCCCAACAGCTACCTGTGGGGGGGCAGCTTGGGCCCGGATTTTGATTGTTCCGGACTGGTGCAAACCGCCTATGGCTCCCAGGGGATCTGGTTGCCCCGCGATGCCTATCTCCAGGAGCGCTTCTGCCAGCCAGTAGCCGTGCACAGCGGCATCACCCACCTTCTGGAGCCCGGGGATCTGATCTTTTTTGGCAGCCCCCAACGCTGCACCCACGTGGGCCTGCACCTCCACAACGGCTCTTACCTGCACAGCTCCGGGACGAGCACCGGGCACAACGGCCTCGCCATTGACAACCTCTCCCCAAGCAACAGCTCGGCGGTGGCCAGCCACTACCGCCAGAGCCTGCGCGGCGCCGGACGGGTGATGCACGGCCATGACGGCAGCCCCCTGCCCGCCTAGGTTCGAACCCTTGATGAAGCCCGTGATGCTGGCCCTCTCCGTGGTGGTGCCACTCTTCAACGAGCAGGACAGCCTGCGGCCGTTGGTGAGCCAATTGCTGGACGCCGTTCGGCCCCTCGGGGTGGCCTTTGAGCTGGTCCTGGTGGATGACGGATCCAAAGACGCCACGGCCACCGTGCTGGCCGAGCTGAGCGACGAGGTCCCCGAACTCATGGCGGTGTTACTCCGCCGCAACTACGGCCAAACAGCGGCCATGGCGGCTGGATTTGATGCCAGTAGCGGCGAGGTGATCGTCACCCTCGATGGGGATCTTCAAAACGATCCGGCGGACATCCCCCTGTTGCTCGCCAAAATCGAGGAGGGCTACGACCTGGTAAGCGGCTG
>CAIYSK010000374.1 GCA_903928835.1 uncultured cyanobacterium | reverse complement strand
GGAGGCGCTGGCGCCGGGCGATGGGCCCCAGCAGCAGGGGGCTTTTGAGCAATTCAATCAGGGTGGGGATGTCTGAGCTGGTGGAGTTGCGGGCCAGCTGTTCAATCACGCTCCCCGTGCCACCAGCGGCAGCGCCGCCTCCTGCACTTTTTTGGTCGTCGGAGTTGATGGGATCGCTGATCAGCAGGGTGAAGCTGCCCTGGTAGGTGGGCTTAAACAGCCGCTGGTGAATGGTGATCAGGGCGGTGAGTCCAACGACGCTGACGGCTGTGACCAAAACCAGCCGTTTGCGGCGTCGCAACACGCGCCAGAGCTCCCGGAGGTCGATTTCGTCGTTGCTGGCTTCGGGGGCTGCGTTGCCCAAATCGCTCACCCGCACCCACTGGTCGGGGGCGGCTCCTGGTGGGAGGGGGCTGGAGCTTGGTTGGGCAATCAGGTTGGACAAAGGGGTATCGACTGGAATCTGGGATCTGTAGACCCTTGATGGGTACAGCTTAGGCCGTTCGTTAGATCCAGCTCCGGCCTTTCGTTAAAGTGGTTTTTAAATGAATTCAGGTTGCATGCACCGGCTCTATGGCCGAGGCTTCGGGGCCCTTGGGGCGTTGGCGCTCCTCTCTGGCTTGGTGGCCCGCCCTTTGCCGCTGGGTGCTGCGCCCCTGCCAGGCCCCAAGGCCCGAACCCCTTTGCCCATGGGTTCCGCCAAGGCCAAGCCTGGCTTTGCCATGCAGGACGACGCCTACATCCTCGGGGCTGGCGACAGTCTCGACCTGAAATTATTCGACGCTCCTGAACTTTCCGGGGGATTGGATGTGCTCAACGACGGCACGGTGTCGCTGCCGTTGATTGGCAGTGTGCGGGTGCAGGGGCTCACCCTTTCCCAGGCCCAGCAGTGGTTTACCACCCTGTTTCGCAAGCAATTGCAGCGGCCGGATTTGCAGCTGAAGGTGGTGAGGCCCCGGCCGATCCGGGTGGCCCTGGTGGGGGAAGTGGAGCGCCCGGGGATTTATTCCCTCACTACCAGTGAGACCACCCAAACCGAAGGGGGCCCCACCATCTCGATTAGCGGCCTGCCCACCCTGGTGGATGCCCTGCAGAAGGCGGGTGGCATCACCCTGAATGCCAACCTGCGGGACGTGACCCTGCAACGGCGCTTGCCCGGTGAGGCGCCCAGCTACAAGCGGGCCAGCCTCAACCTGCTGGATTTGGTGTTTGAGGGGGATCAGCAGCAAAACCCCCTGCTGTTCGATGGCGACACGATCCGGGTGGGAAGGGCCGACCAACCGGTGCCCGAAAGCGTGGCCCTGGCTTCCACCACCCTCACGGCCAAGCGAATCACGGTGTATGTGGTGGGTGAAGTGGAAAGGCCAGGGGCCACGGAGGTGAGCGCCAATATCCCGTTGGTGCAGGCGGTGCTGGCGGCGGGGGGCCCGAAGCTGAATCGGGCGAGCAGGAGCAACGTGGAGCTGGTGCGGATCAACCGCAATGGCACGGCCACCAAGGAAAGCTTCAAGCTTGATTTCAGCCAGGGGGCGTCCAACTCCAAGAATCCGCCCCTGCGCGAGGGTGACGCGGTGATTGTGAACCGCAATGGCTTGTCGGTGGCCAGTGATGCCCTCGCTGCGGTGGGAGGCCCCCTCACCAACCTGGTGAACATCTGGGCCCTCACCAAATTGGTGCAGTGATCGGCGGCGCTGGCGAGCCGGCGCGGCGCTTTCGCCTGGATTGGGTGCTGGTGGACGAGCTGGCGATTGGGCCAGCCCCCCGGGCCCAGCGCCACTTGGATCGGCTGCAAGAGGCAGGTATCAGGGCCCTGCTCAGCCTGTGCAGCCCGGCAGAGGCGGCCCTGCCTGAGGGGCTGGGGGAGCAGTTTGTCCATCAGCGCTGCGTGCTGCCGGATCACCGAGCTGGCCGGCTGCCGGAGCTCTCTGAGCTGGAGGCGGCCCTTGCCGCCCTGGCCGCCCTGCGTGATCAGGGGCCGGTGTATGTGCATTGCGTGGCGGCGATGGAGCGCTCACCGTTGGTGTGTTTGGCCTGGTTGGTGAGTCGCCACGGGCAAACCCCCGAGCGGGCCCTGGATTACTTGATGCAGGT
>CAIYSK010000373.1 GCA_903928835.1 uncultured cyanobacterium | reverse complement strand
CTTGAGCCGGTTTCTCAGAGGTCTGCGGGGGAGCCCCTTCGCCCAGGTGGCTGCGGTGGCCATCCACGAACTCAAAATCGTGGCGGAACATGCCAATCAGGTGTTCCTCCAAGCCCATCATCAGGGGATGCACCCAGGAATCAAAGATCACATTCGCCCCTTCCGAGCCCATTTGGGGTGAATAGCGGGCCGGCACATCCTGGACATGGAGGGGCGAGCTGATCACGGCACAGGGGAGTCCCAACCGCTTGGCACTGTGGCGCTCCATTTGGGTGCCCAACACCAGTTCGGGGCTGGCCTCGGCCATGGCCTTTTCGACGGCTAAGTAGTCGTCGGTGATGATCGCCTCCAAACCCAGCTCCTTGGCAGCTGCGCGCACCTCCCGGGCCAGCTCCCGGCTGTAGCTACCCAGGCCCACCACCTGAAAGCCCAATTCCTGGCTTGCGATCTTGGCGGCGGCGATGGCATGGGTGGCATCGCCAAAAATGAACACCCGCTTGCCCGTGAGGTAGGTGGAATCCACCGATCGGGAATACCAGGGCAGCCGGGATGGCTCATCAAACTCAGGGGCTTCAAGCCCCACCAGACCACAGAGCTCCTCGATGAACGCGAGGGTGGCACCGATCCCGATCGGTACGGTGCGCACGGTGGCCATGCCAAAGCTGCGCTCCAGCCAACTGCAGACCGGTGCTGCGATTTCGGGATAGAGGCAGACATTGGCATCGGCTGTGGGGATCCGCTGCAGATCCCCAGGACGGGCCCCCAGGGGGGCCACCACGGCCACGTCGATGCCGCAGCGATCCAACAGGCCCGTGATCTCGCGGATGTCGTCGCGGCAGCGGAACCCGAGCAGGCTTGGGCCCAGCAGATTCACCCGGGGCCTGCGGCCCTCCTGTTGCCAGCGCTGGGGTGAGGGGGCGGGGGTGCCGGGGGGCGGAACCTGGTCCTTGAGCAGACCACGCACCAATTGATACAGGGTTTCCGCCGCCCCCCAGTTTTCCTTCTTGGAGTAGGCCGGCAGATCCAGGCTCACCACAGGAATCCCCCCCAAAGCCATGCCAGCGGCGAGGGCACCGGGCTGGTCTTGGATCAGTTCGGCGGTGCAGCTTTCTCCCACCAACAGGGCTTCTGGTTGGAAGCGCTCAACGGCCTGGTTGATGGAGCGTTTCACCAGCTCGGCGGTGTCGCCGCCCAGGTCCCTGGCTTGGAAGGTGGTGTAGGTGACCGGCGGGCGTTTGTCCCGCCGTTCGATCATGGTGAACAGCAAATCGGCGTAGGTGTCTCCCTGGGGGGCATGCAGCACGTAGTGCACGCCCTCCATGGATGTGGCAATCCGCAGCGCACCCACGTGGGGCGGGCCTTCATATGTCCAGAGGGTGAGTTCCATGGGGGTTAGGCGGCAAAGCTGAGCAGGGAGCGGCGGCGCAGGGGGCGGGCAAAGAGTTCGGCCAGATCACCGGCCTGGTCCCAGCCATGGATGCGGCTGAACACGAGCTCAATCGACCACTTGGTGGCGATCCCTTCGGCCTCCAAGGGGTTGGCCAGGCCCAGGCCGCAAACCACGAGATCGGGCTTGGCCCTGCGCACCCGATCCAATTGCCGTTCCACGTCTTGGCCCTCACTGATTTGGGTGCCTGCCGGCAGGAGATCCAATTCAGAGGCCAGCAGTTGGCGATCGAGGTAGGGCGTGCCCACCTCCACCAACTCCATGCCGCATTCCCGGCTCAAGAAGCGAGCCAACGAGAGCTCCAGCTGGGAATCGGGCAAAAGGAAGAGGCGCTTGCCCGCCAATGTCTCCCGGTGGGGAGCGATGGCACGCCGCCCCCGCTCCACCAAGGGATCCAGTACGGCTGCCACCTGGGCCGGGGCCACACCGCAGGCGGCAGCGCCGGCAGCCATCCAGTCCCGGCTGCCCTCGACCCCAAGGGGAAAGGGCGCTGGAATCAATTCAGCACCGCGGGCGATCAGGGCCCGGGCGGTGGCACTCAAAAAGGGTTGGGCCAGAAGCACCTTGGTGCCTTTGCCCACGGGAGGCAGCTCGGTGGAGCGCCGGGGCGGCAGGCTCCGCACCGCGGCGACCCCCATGCGCCCAAACAGATCGACCAGCCGATCTTCCACCGCATCGGCCAAGGTGCCGGCAATCAACAGCTGGGGTTCATCGCTCGTGGGCATGAGGGGCGTCATGGCCACCAGGGCCTGGTCTTCCCCCTGGGTGAAGGTGGTTTCGATGCCACTGCCGCTGTAATTGAGCACCGTGACCTGGCCCAAAAGCTGGCGGTTGAGCCGCTCAGCTGCCTTGGCCAGATCCAGCTTGATCACCTCACTCGGGCAGGAACCCACCAAAAAGAGGGTGCGGATTTCAGGCCGGCGGGCGAGCAACTCCTTCACGAGCCGATCGAGCTCCTCATTGGCATCGGCCAGACCCGCCAAATCCCGCTCGCCCAGGATCGCTGTACCGAAGCGGGGTTCCGCAAAGATCATCACGCCCGCAGCGCTCTGCACCAGGTGGGCACAGGTGCGGGATCCCACGACCAGAAAGAAGGCATCGGGCATGCGCCGATGCAGCCAAACAATCGAGGTGAGGCCGCAAAACACCTCCCGCTGGCCGCTTTCCTTCAAAACCTCCAAAGGCTGGGCCACCTGCGGCCCAACGTCGACCGCCCCATCAAGCATTGGATTAGCCATGGCTTCAGCCAGCGTCGATGCGCCCATCGCGTCGAATCGACGCAAGTACTCACAACAGTTACTGGCAACTAGACCGAAAAGCGACAGATCGCCCACAAATGTTCGGGATCACGGTCCGCCCGGTGTGCATCACCTCACCAACCGCTGGTTGGAGCAGAAGCAATCAGCCGCGTTGAAGCCACAAAAAAGCCGGTCCCGCCAAACCGGAACCGGCTTCATCGACCACTTCCTTACCTCAGGTAAAACTGAAGCTGATTGGGTGGCGTGTCGTCCATTCGGGCGCCTCCGCTTTGGTTGAGGCCATCCTGATTTTGCTTGGGGTAGAAGGCAATCAGCACTTGCACTTATGGCTTCTCAAGCCTGAGACCCACAAGCTGGGAAGTTAACCCGCAAAGGGAATCCCCGTTCGATAGCTGATGCCAAGGCTCAGAAGCGGGAGGTGGTTTTCACCAGGCCGCCCGTCGAGCTGGAATTGATGCCCGCTGGTGGGATGTCGCCACAAGCCATGGCAATCCGTAAAGGAATCTCTGAGCTGGATTGTTCTCTCACCGACCTGAATAGGCTTCGTCAAACCGTTATCAGCTCCAACGGGCCCCGGGAACATGTCTGAGTTGAAGTGCCCGTTCAGTGGTCAGGTGGGAGCGGTGACCCCCGCCGCCAGCACAACAAACGACCAGTGGTGGCCCGATCAGATCAAGGTGGGCCTGCTGCATCAGAACCACCCGGCCTCCAATCCCCTGGGCGCTGACTTCGACTACGCCAAGGCCTTTGCCGGGCTCGACTACGCCGCCCTCAAGGCCGATCTGCGGGCGCTGATGACCGACTCCCAGGACTGGTGGCCTGCCGACTGGGGCCATTACGGAGCCCTGTTCATACGCCTGGCCTGGCACAGCGCCGGTACCTACCGGATGGCGGATGGCCGCGGTGGTTCCGGCCATGGCAACCAACGCTTTGCACCCCTCAACAGCTGGCCCGACAACACCAACCTCGACAAGGCCCGCCGGCTGCTGTGGCCCCTCAAGCGCCGCTACGGCACGGCCATCTCCTGGGCGGATCTGATCGTTCTTGCGGGCACCGAAGCGCTGGAGTCGATGGGCTTCCCCACCCTGGGCTTTGCCGCTGGTCGCACCGACATCTGGCAGCCGGAAGAGGATGTGTTCTGGGGCAAAGAAACCACCTGGCTTGGCGATGAACGCCACGCCGCCGATGGATCCCTGGAGCAACCCCTAGCGGCCGTCGAGATGGGGTTGATCTACGTCAACCCCGAGGGACCCCATGGCCAGCCCGATCCCGTGGCCTCAGGTCGGGATGTGCGGGACACCTTTGCCCGCATGGGCATGACCGTGGAGGAAACCGTGGCCCTGGTGGCTGGCGGCCACACCTT
>CAIYSK010000372.1 GCA_903928835.1 uncultured cyanobacterium | reverse complement strand
TACCACGCAGAAATTCTGCAGGGCCTGGAAGAAGCGATAGAACTCGTAGCTCTCAAAATAACCGGTTACTTCTTCCATTACCTGGGCGGTGCGTTGCAACATCCAGCGATCGAGCAGCGGTAGCTCGTTGACCGCCACCCCATCCCTTTCTGGCTGGAAATCAAGCAGGTTGCCCAACAGATAACGGGCTGTGTTGCGCACCTTGCGGGCCACATCCCCCAACTGTTTGATGATCCCTGGCCCCAGGGGTACATCGGCGGAATAGTCCACCGAACTCACCCATAGCCGCAACACATCGGCCCCATAGGCGGGCTCCTGTTTTTCGTTCTTGCCGCCTTCCACCAGCACCGCTGGATCGACCACATTGCCCAGGGATTTGCTCATCTTGCGGCCCTTCTCATCGAGGGTGAAGCCATGGGTGAGCACCCGCTTGTAGGGGGCGTGGCCGTTGACGGCCACCGAGGTGAGCAGGCTGGATTGGAACCAGCCGCGGTGTTGGTCGGAGCCCTCCAAATAGAGATCGGCGGGGTACTGGAGCTCGGGCACCCGGGGCGTTTGGCCGCTGATGCCGCCCAGGACCCCGGCCCAAGACGAACCAGAGTCGAACCACACATCCATGGTGTCGATTCCCTTGCGCCATTGCTCGGCCTGGTTGGCATAGGCCTCCGGCAGGAGCCCGGCTTCATCCCGTTCCCACCACACGTCGGTCCCGTGCTCGGCAATCAGGGCTTGGATGTGGCTGAGGGTTGCTTCGTTGAGCAGCACCTCGCCGGTTTGGCGGTGATAGAAGACCGGAATCGGTACGCCCCAGGTGCGTTGGCGGGAGATGCACCAATCCCCCCGCTCGCCCACCATCGATTCGATCCGGTTGCGGCCGCTGGCGGGCAGCCACTCCACCTCGGCAATGGCAGCCAAGGCCTGGCTGCGGAAGCCTTCCACGGAGGCAAACCACTGCTCGGTGGCCCGGAAGATCGTCGGTTTTTTGGTGCGCCAGTCGTAGGGGTAGCGGTGCTCGTAGCGGTGTTCCGCCAGCAAGGCCCCAGCTGCTTTGAGGGCCTCGATGATGGTGGGGTTGGCGTCCTTGAGCACGTTGGTGCCGGCAAAGGGGCCGGCCTCTTCGGTGAGGTTTCCGGCTTCATCCACGGGGCAGAGCACGGGCAGTCCGTACTTTTTGCCGGTGTTGAAGTCGTCCACGCCGTGGCCGGGGGCCGTGTGCACCAGGCCCGTGCCGGTTTCGGTGGTGATGTAGTCGCCGCCCAGTACCACCGGGCTGGTGCGCTCCAGCAGGGGATGGCGGTAGAGGATCCCCTCCAACTCGGCACCTTTCACGCTCAGTAGCGGCTCCAGCTGCAGGCCCAGGCTGGTTTGCAGGCTTTCCACTAGATCGGTTGCCACCACCAGGTAGCGGTTGCTAGCACCTTCAGAGGCACCTGAAGGATCAGCTTCAGAGCGGGCCTGGCAGATGGCGTAGCTGAGGCTGGCGTTCACCGACACCGCCAGGTTGGCGGGCAGGGTCCAGGGGGTGGTGGTCCAGATGGCCAGAGCCAGCGGAGCGCTTTTAAGCCCAACGGCAGCCAGCTTGCTGGCGAGGGCCTCGGGGAGCTGGTCCACTGCAAAGGCCACATACACGCTGGGTGAGGTGTGACCATCGGGATATTCCAGTTCGGCCTCGGCGAGGGCCGTGCGGGAGCTGGGGCTCCAGTGCACCGGTTTCAGCCCCCGGTAGATGTGGCCGGCCAGCACCATCTGGCCAAACACGCCGATTTGGGCGGCTTCGTAGTCCTTGTGGAGGGTGAGGTAGGGCTGTTCCCAATCCGCCCAAATGCCCCAGCGCTGGAAACCCTGCTT
>CAIYSK010000371.1 GCA_903928835.1 uncultured cyanobacterium | reverse complement strand
GCCAGCCGCCTGTATCGGCCAGCCCTGGAGGCGGCGGCCGCCGTGGCGATGGCCCAGGGCCAGGTGGCCCGGGCCCTGGGGGCCAGCCCCGAGAGCGTGATCTTCACCAGTGGGGCCACCGAAGCCAACAACCTGGCCCTGAAAGGGGTGTGCGAAGCCTCTCTCCTGGCGGGGTCAGGTCCATCCCATGCCCCGCCCCGGCGGCGCTTGGTGAGCGTGGTGAGTGAACACCGGGCGGTCCTGGATCCCCTGGCCTATCTGGAGCGCCACGGCTTTCCGCTCACCCTGCTGCCGATCGGCCCCCAGGGCCAGGTGAACCTGGAGCAGCTCGAACAGGCCCTGGGCCCCGACGTGCTGCTGGTCTCGGTGATGGCCGCCAACAACGAGATCGGCGTTGTGGCTCCCTTGCAGGCCATCGCAGCCCTGTGCAAGGCCCAGGGGGTGCTACTCCACTGCGACGCCGCCCAAGCGGCCGGCCATATCCCCCTCTCGATGGCCAATCTTGAGGTCGATCTGCTCAGTATCAGCGGCCACAAGCTCTATGGCCCTAAGGGCATCGGTGCCCTGCTGGTGCGCCCTGGCGTGCGCCTAGTGGCCCAACTCCATGGCGGCAACCAACAGGAGGGCCTGCGGGCCGGCACCCTGCCCGTGCCCCTGGTGGTGGGTCTCGGGGCTGCCGTGGAGCAGGCCATGGCCGACCGCGAGGCCCGGGCGCTGCGGCTGGGGGCCCTCCGCGACCAGCTCTGGGCAGGCCTCGCAGCCCTGGGCGGCATGGAACGCAATGGCGACCCCCAAGCCTGCCTGCCCCACAACCTCAACATCACGGTGGCCGGGGTCGATGGCACCCAGCTGCATCAACGGCTGCGGCGGCAGATAGCGGTGAGCAGCGGCTCCGCCTGCAGCCAGGGCAGCCCATCCCCGGTACTGGCCGCCCTCGGACGCACCCGGCAGGAGGCCGCCGCATCAATTCGCTTTGGCCTGGGGCGCGCCACCAGCGCCGCCGAGATCGCCCTTGCCATCGCCACGGTGCGGGAGGCGATCCAAGCGCTGAGGACCTAGGACTCCCGGCGCCTGGCCACCCGCCATTTGGCACTGCGGCTCCGGGGGTTGGCCTCTTCTTCTGCTTCCGATGCCACCAGGGGTTTCCGGGTCACCCGCTGCAGGCGCTCGTCGGAAGCAAAGGCCGTTTTGACGCGGCGATCCTCCAGGGAATGGAAGCTGATCACCCCGAACAACCCCCCAGGCACCAGCCAATCGGGGGCCCGCTGCAGCAGCTGGTCGAGCACCCCGAGTTCGTTATTGACCGCAATGCGGAGGGCTTGGAAGCTGCGGGTGGCGGGATGGATGCGGCCACGCCGGGCCTTGGGGGGATAGCAACCGGCCACCAAATAGGCCAATTCCGCCGTTCCCTTGCCCGGGCCGCCCCAGGGGCCCAGCTCCTTGATCTTGCGGGCAATCCGCCGCGACAGCCGCTCCTCGCCATAGGCATAAATCAGATCGGCCAGATCGGATTCCTCCAGCCGGGTGATCAGCTCGGCGGCCGTTTCACCCCGTTCGGGGTTCATCCGCATATCCAGGGGCCCATCAGCTCGGAAACTGAAGCCCCGCTCGGCCCCATCCAACTGGGGGCTACTCACCCCCAAATCAGCCAGCACGGCCACCACCGGGAGCAGGCCAGGGGCTGGCGGGGTGTAGTCGGCGAAATTGCTGGCCACAATCGTGGCCCGATCGCCAAAGGGGGCCAACCGCTCGGCCGCCGCCAGCCGGGCCGAGGGATCTTGATCAAGGCCGATCAACCGCAAACCAGGGTGGGCCTCGAGCAGCAAAGCGCTGTGACCGCCGCCGCCCAGGGTGCAATCCAGCAGTACCGCTTCGCCGTCGGGCTGCAGGGCCAGAAGGCCTGAAAGCTCAGCGAAGGAGGCCAGCACCTGCTCCGCCAACACCGGCACATGGTCGAAAACGGTCTCTGGCATGGGTTCCTTCCTAAGATCCGGGCATTGCTTTGCAAATCACGGCCCCATGACGCAGCTGGAGACGCGCACGGAGCCGATGCTGATCAACTTCGGTCCGCACCACCCCTCGATGCATGGGGCCCTGCGGTTGGTGGTGACCCTGGACGGCGAAGACGTGGTGGATTGCGAGCCCGTGATCGGCTACCTCCACCGCGGCATGGAGAAGATCGCCGAAAACCGCACGAACATCATGTTTGTGCCCTATGTGAGCCGCATGGACTATGTGGCTGGCATGTTCTACGAAGCCATCGTGGTGAATGCGCCGGAGCGGCTGGCCAACGTACCG
>CAIYSK010000370.1 GCA_903928835.1 uncultured cyanobacterium | reverse complement strand
GGCCGATGGCGCCCTGGTGGTGGTGCCCTACTACAACAAGCCCCCCCAAGATGGGCTCGAGGCCCATTTCCGGGCGGTGGCCCAGGCGGCACCTGGGTTGCCCCTGATGCTTTACAACATCCCTGGCCGCACAGGCACCAGCCTGGCGCCAGAAACCACAGCTCGGCTGCTCGATTGCCCGAATGTGGTGAGCTTTAAGGCCGCCAGTGGCACCACTGAGGAGGTGAGTGCCCTGCGGGCCCTTTGTGGCGATCGCTTGGCGATCTACAGCGGTGATGACGCCCTCACCCTGCCGATGTTGGCCGTGGGTGCCGTGGGGGTCGTGAGCGTGGCGAGCCACATCGCTGGTCCCCAGGTCAGCGCCATGGTGAAGGCCTTTTTGGCTGGCGATTTGGCTGGGGCCCTCGCCTTGCATGAGCAGTTGCTGCCCCTGTGCAAGGCCCTGTTTTGCACCACCAATCCGATTCCGGTGAAAGCCGCCCTTGAGCTGAGCGGCTGGCCGGTGGGCGCTCCCCGTCTTCCTTTGCTCTCTGCCGAACCCGACGTGCGCATGCGCCTCAATTCCACCCTGGCCGCCCTGCGTCCCACGTGATGCCAAGGCTTGTCAGCTGACAGCGGTCAGCCGGTTGTCCAGTCCAGCTCCAGTTTCAGTTCCAAATCAAATACTGCGATCTTTCGCCCTTTCTCTATGACCAGTTCCAACGGCACCATCAACAGCGCCAAGGCCAATCAGCAACCCCACCTGCGCGTGATCCCCTTGGGGGGCTTGCATGAAATTGGCAAGAACACCTGCGTGTTCGAGTACGGCGACGACATCATGTTGGTGGATGCCGGCCTGGCCTTCCCCAGTGATGGCATGCACGGCGTCAACGTCGTAATGCCCGACACCAGCTACCTGCGCGAGAACCAGAAGCGCATCCGCGGCATGATCGTGACCCACGGTCACGAAGATCACATCGGTGGCATTGCCCACCACCTCAAGAACTTCAATATCCCTGTGATCCATGGGCCCCGCCTGGCCCTGGCGATGCTCACCGGGAAGATGGAGGAGGCCGGTGTGATGGATCGCACCATCCTCCAAACCGTCGCCCCCCGGGACGTGGTGAAGGTGGGTCAGCACTTCTCGGTGGAGTTCATCCGCAACACCCACTCGATGGCCGACAGCTTCTCGCTGGCCATCACTACGCCCGTGGGTACGGTGATTTTCACCGGTGACTTCAAGTTCGACCACACCCCTGTGGACGGCGAGTATTTCGACATGGCCCGGCTCGCCCATTACGGCGAGCAAGGAGTGTTGTGCCTGTTCAGCGATTCCACCAACTCCGAGGTGCCAGGGTTCTGCCCCCCTGAGCGTTCGGTGTTCCCCTGCCTGGATCGCCACATCTCCCAGGCCGAAGGCCGGGTGATCATCACCACTTTTGCCAGCTCCATCCATCGCGTGTCGATGATCCTGGAGTTGGCCCTGAAAAACGGCCGCAAGGTGGGCCTGCTGGGCCGCTCCATGCTCAACGTGATCGCCAAGGCCCGTGAGCTGGGCTATATGCAGGCCCCCGACGACCTGTTTGTGCCGATCAAGCAGATTCGCGATCTGCCCGACCGGGAAACCCTGCTGCTGATGACCGGTAGCCAGGGTGAGCCCCTTGCTGCCCTAAGTCGCATTTCCCGCTGTGAGCACCCCCAGGTGCAGGTGAAATCCACCGACACGATCATCTTCTCGGCCAGCCCGATCCCCGGCAACACCATTTCGGTGGTCAACACCATCGACCGACTGATGATGCTCGGCGCCAAGGTGGTGTACGGCAAGGGTGAAGGCATCCACGTGTCGGGCCATGGCTTCCAGGAAGACCAGAAGCTGATGCTGGCCCTCACCAAGCCCAAGTACTTCGTGCCCGTGCACGGTGAGCACCGCATGCTCGTGTGCCACAGCAAGACCGCCCAGTCCCTGGGCGTGCCGGCCGACAACATCCTGATCATCGACAACGGTGATGTGGTGGAGCTCACCCCCGACTCCATTCGCAAAGGCGATCCGGTGAAGGCCGGCATTGAGCTCCTCGATGCCTCCCGCAACGGCATTGTTGATGCCCGGGTGCTCAAAGAGCGCCAACAATTGGCGGAAGACGGTGTGATCACCCTGCTGGCTGTGATCAGCACCGATGGCGTGATGGCGGCTCCTCCGCGGGCGAATCTGCGGGGTGTGGTCACCACCGCCGACCCCCGCAAGCTGTCGACGTGGGCTGAGCGGGAGATTGGCTGGGTTCTCGAGAACCGCTGGAGTCAGCTTTGCCGCAATACCGGTGGCAGTGCCCCCGATGTGGACTGGGTGGGTGTTCAGCGCGAGGTCGAGGTGGGCCTGCAGCGTCGCCTGCGGCGGGAGCTCCAGGTGGAGCCATTGATCATCTGCGTGGTGCAGCCTGCCCCTGCTGGCACCCCGGCCTACAAGGGCCGTGCCGATGCCGAGCCCGACACCCGTCCGGCCCCCCGGGGTGGCCGCGATGGCGGTCGGGATGGTGGTGGCCGCCGCGATGTGGTGCGCGACAGCAGTGGCCGCGCTCCCTTGCCCCAGCGCCAGTTGGCGACCGTGGGCGCTCCAGCCTCAGCCAGTTCAGCTCCAGCTACTGAGGTGGCCGCCGTTGCTGCTCCTGCAGTTTCGTCCCAGGCAGTTTCGTCCCAGGCAGTGCCGGCACCGGTGGTCAAGGCTGCCCCTGTTGAGGAGATCGAACCCGAACCCGCTGGCCGTATCCGCCGTCGCCGCTCGGCCGCGGCCGAGTGAGTGGCTGAGTTAGTTCGGCCGAATCACCACACCGAGGAGCCCTTTGGTGAGCTCGGCGCTCTCCTTCGGGCTCAATGGGCTGGGCTGGGTTGGCTGGACTGGGCTCACCGAGATTTCGGTTGGACTTTCGTTGTGGTCTAGGACTTCGGAAGTCTCAACAGCCTGGCCAAACCCTGGGAAGCTTGGCAGCGGCTCCTTGGCAGCTTCGGAGGCGGGGCTGCTCGCAAGGGCGGGGCTGCTTTCTGGAGCTGGGCTGTTGGTGCCGGAAGCAGAAACCTCCGGTACGGCGATCTGCTCCAGCCAAGGCATGGCATCGGACGGGGATAGCTCCTCGGTGGCTAGGCACTGGTTGAGGCCTGCTTGGGCGATGCCAATCAGCAGCGCCTCTGGTTCTGCCGCAAGCACCCGGCGGTAGTGCTCTGCGGCAACTCCGGCATCATTGAAGCCGTACAGCCGGATGTGCCCGAGCAGCAGCAGGATGCGGGCGCGCAGGTTTCCATCCCCTGCCCAATCTCCTTGGCCACCTACCGCGCCATCCACCTCCGCAAGCAGGACTTCGGCGCTGGCTTCGACCTCGGCCCAGCGGCGTTCGCTGTAGAGACGCTCCAGGGCTGCGTAGCGGTTGTTGGTCTGGTGGGTATTGGCCGGTTCAGCCATGGACTTCAGGGGTTGAGCTCCGCATTGGGCTGGATCTTCAGGTGCAGTTTGGTGCGATCCCACTGCAGGCGCCACGGCCCCGCCAGATCCGATTGGCCCGGGCCTTGGGCTGGGGCCAGCCGGGCTAGCAGGGTCTCGAGCTGCTGGGCCCCCAAGTCAAGGCCTGTGCTGGCTGTGAGCCAGGCATGGAGCAGCTCCCGCTGGTTGGCGGGGCTGAGGGCCATCAGCCGGCGGCGTTGGAGCTGGTGGGGATTGTCTTGCCCCCGCAAGGGTTCTAGGGCGAGTTGGAGCAGTTCGCTTTTCGCGGCATCTTCAGCAGCGAGCCGTTCGGCCAGGGCATTGATCCGTCGGCTGGCTCCAGGGTGAAGCGCTTCGAGCACGGGCAGCACCTCGGCCCGCACCCGGTTGCGGCTGAACTGGAGGTCTTGGTTGGAAGGATCCAGCCAGATCGGCAGCTGGAGGTCTTGGCAGATTTGGGCGGTGTCTTGGCGCGAAAAGATCAGCAAAGGCCGCACCACCTGGAGGCCTTCACCCAGCTCCCGCTGCCCTTGCAGGCTGGCCAGGCCGCGGCGGTGGCTGCCCCGGGCCAAATGCAACAGCAGGGTTTCGGCCCGATCGCTGGCGGTGTGGGCGGTCACCACATGGCTTGCCTTGAAGGCTCGAGCCCGCTCGATGAGGCAGCTGTAGCGCCAGTCGCGGGCTGCGGCTTCCCGTTGGATTGGGGTTGCCCAGCGATCGATTGAGAGCACCAGTCCTTGGTTTTGGGCCCAGGCTTCCAGTTCAGAGGCCTGTTGGCCGGATTCAGGTCGCCATTG
>CAIYSK010000369.1 GCA_903928835.1 uncultured cyanobacterium | reverse complement strand
GGCCTCACCAGCTGGCTCACCGCCCGGGGCTGGGCCGCCAGCGGCGGCGACGCCACCGAGCAACTACTGCGCTTCCGCGGCCAAGTCAGCTCCAGCGTTCCCTTGGCCATCCTGCTATCGCTGCTTGGTGCCGTTGGGGCTGGATGCCTGGGGCTGGTGATTCGCCAACTCATCCCCTCCCTGGGCTGGTGGCCCCTGGTGCTAGCCCTACTCGGACCAGCCGCCGGCCTGCTCTACCGGCGCCGGGCAGAGCGCGCAGAAACGGTTGAGTTGCGCTTGATCAGCGGCGCAGAGGGGGGGGGCAGCGCTCTGAAAGTGCGGGCCCACCGCGATGAATTGATTGCCCTGGAATTGGAGTTGGCAGAGCCGCTACAACTAGCCAGCGATGGAGCCCTGCTCAGTTCGCCGATCTAAGTCGCCAATCCCAGTCGCCAATCCGCTGAAAACGATGGCCCCAACCAGCTCCACCAAGCCAAACCACTCCCCTCGCTTGGTCCTCGCTGGCATGGCTGGACTGGCGATCGCTCAACTCGCGGTGGCGGGACTGGCCGTCACTGGACTGGGAACGGCAATGGGCGCCAGGGCCGAGCCCTGGGCCGCCAGCACCGACCCCCTCACCGGCCCCCGGGCTCCCTACAGCAAGGACTGGATCGGTACTCGGCCAGCCGAGTCAACCACCGAAATTTTAGTGATGGCCGGCCATTCCGATTCCCAGGGCGTTGGCGGATCGGGCACCGGTGGTGCCGCAGCGTCGCTCTATGGGGCCAGGCCCATGCAGATCGGCATCACCGATGAACTCTTCTGGAATCTCCTCACCGCCCAGGAGGTGGTGCGGCTCGGGCAAGCCCGCGGCCTGAAGATCCGCTTCTACGACCCACCCCAGCGCTCCATCGCCAGTGGCAACGATCCCCGCACCACCTGGAGTGTGGGCAAGGCCCATGTGGCCCAAGGGGGGTATGCCCTGGAAATCCATTACGACGCCTACGGCCGCGATGGGGTGGGCTCCGGCCTGATCCCGCCGATCAACAAACCGCTCACCCAGATCGACGAAAGCCTGGCGAAGGCCTTTGGGGCCTATCCCCAGTTCTTCCGCAATGGGCTTGGAGCCCCCAAACGGGGCATCGCCATTCTGGAAATCGGCAAACTTGAAGGACCCCTGGAAAACTCCCTACGTAATCCCCAATCGCGCATCGCATCGCTCCAGGCCATTGCCACCCGCATCGTCGACGCCCTGGAGGCTGGCCTGGGAGCCCCCAACCCAGCAGCTAGCCCAGCCCTAGAGCCCAATGGCCAGGCGATCAGCCTGCCGATCAGTCCACCGCCTGATGTGGCGCGCAGCGATCGGTAAGGGTGGCGTCGTCGAACCAATTTTGGGGGCGGGTGAACAGGCTGGTGAGCAGCTCCTCCCGGCTTCCAGCCTCGGGTTTGTAGCCGTACTCCCAACGCACCAAGGGTGGGAGCGACATCAGGATCGACTCAGTGCGCCCATTGGTTTGGAGGCCAAAAATGGTGCCGCGATCGAACACCAGGTTGAACTCCACGTAGCGACCGCGGCGATACAACTGGAACTGACGCTCCCGGTCGCCATAGGCGGTTTGATTGCGCTTCTCGACGATCGGCGCGTAGCTGGGCAAGAAGGCGTTGCCACAGGCTGAAGCCAGGGCAAACAACTGGTCCCAGTTCTGGCTAACGGCTCCGGTGGCCTGGCTCACCTGGGCCGCCGGCCCCTGGGGGTCCTGGCCCTTGTAAATCACCCCGCGGGGGTCTTGGTAGTCGTAAAAGATGCCGCCAACGCCCCGGGTTTCATCGCGGTGCTTGAGATAGAAGTACTCGTCGCACCAGGGTTTGAACACCCGGTAGTAGGCCGGGTTCACCGAATCGCACGCTCCCTTGAGGGTGCGGTGGAAGTGCTTGGCATCTTCGAGGAAGGGGTAGTAGGGGGTGAGGTCGGCGCCGCCACCAAACCACCACACCGGCCCCGCTTCGAAATAGCGGTAATTGAGGTGCACCGTGGGGACGTAGGGGTTCCGGGGGTGCAACACCATCGACGTTCCAGTTGCAAACCAAGGGTGGCCCTTGGCCTCAGGCCGCTGACTCAAGATCGAGGGGGGCAGCTGATCGCCCGCCACTTCGGAGAAATTCACGCCGCCTTGCTCAAAGATGCGGCCGCCCTTCATCACCCGGGAACGGCCCCCGCCACCCTCCGGCCTGACCCAACTCTCTTCTGCAAAGCTCCCGCCGCCATCGAGCTGTTCCAGGCCCGCACAGATGGAATCCTGCAGACCCATCAACAGGGCCTTCGCCCGGGCGCGGGAGTCGGCGGGGGGAGTTTCCAGAGCCGGGGCAGAGCCGGTTCCAGCGAGCTTGTTTTTGCCGCGAGCCAGCAAACCCTTAAACATCGAGCACGCGCCATAACGACGCCACAAATGCAACTACCATTTCAGGCCGCCTAGCCCCCAGACAAGCCTTCGAGAGGCTCTGTCATGGCACCTAGGATCACGGGCCCCAGATGCCAGTCTCCATGCCGTCCGTTGAGCAGGCCCGTGTAGCCCTCGAGGTCGTCAAGGACGCGGGCAGTGGGCGGACCCTCATGGAGCTGGGTTGGCTTCAAGATCCCCGGCTCCAAGGGAAGCGGGCCTTGGTGCGCCTCGCCCTGCCGGGATTCGCCCAAAGCCAACAGGCCCAAAT
>CAIYSK010000368.1 GCA_903928835.1 uncultured cyanobacterium | reverse complement strand
CGGCCGGCGTTCTCTCCCCTTTCCAGGGCTTCAATGAACATTGGCAGGGTGATTTCACCCTCGTCGAGCACTTTGAAGTCAGCTAAATCGAGTTCGGGGGCATCCGGCGTCGAGCTGGCAAAGGGGCCACCAACGGCCACGGGAATGCCCAGGGCCTTGGCCTTGGCGATCTGCGCTGCCATGTCGCCTTTTTGCACGATCATTCCGGAGATCACCACCAGCTCGGCCCAGGCCCACTCGGCATCGGTCACTTCGCGGACGTTGCGGTCAACCAGCTTCATCTCCCAGTGCTGGGGCAGCAGGGCCGCCACGGTCACCAATCCCAGGGGTGGGAGCAGCACCTTGCGGTTGACCAATTCAAGAATTTTCTCGTAGCTCCAGAACGTCTTTGGGAACTCTGGATAAACGAAAAGGGCGCGCATAAAATGTCTATCGTTTGGCTGAGGTCTTTTGGATGAGACCTTGGGACTGGTCCAGATCGCTTGCGCGCCCTCTGGCGGGTAATTGGTTCTCCATGAACCCTAGGCCCCTTTCGGGGTACTACGTCCCTTTCGGAGACCTCGCCTTTTGGGCCGCGTCTCTGCTGTAATGGCTTCAGTTGTTCGATGGCCGGCCATGGGCGTTGCGATCTACCTAGGTCTGGTGGGTGGCGGTCTCGTCGCAGCCGTTTTGGCCTCCATCGTGCTGCGCGGCGTCAAGCTGATCTGAGGCTGGGGAGCTGGGTTCAAGCCCTCTTCACCTATCAAGCCCTGCTTTGAAAGCCAGCAGTTCAGGCGAGCCGGGTTTTCCGCTGGCTGAGTAATTCCCATAGGCCCAGGGCTGCTCCCAGGCTTCCCAGCACCACAAAGCTGGGCCATAGGCCGGTTTCCAGGCTCATGCCGGCGGCCAGCAGTCCGCTCAGGCCGCCGCCGCCGAGGAACGCGATCTGGCCGAGCCCTGCCATGCGTCCCCGCAGAACCTGGGGTGAATGCACCTGAATGATCAGGTTGGTGCCCGAGAGCAAGCAGGCCGTACCAGCCCCAATCAGAAAGGCCATGAACAGGCCCCAAAGGGCGTGGGGGTTGAGTCCCAATCCAACCTGGGCCAATCCGCTGACCAGGGCGCTGGCTCCCAAGAGCAATCCTGGTTTGCGGCTCAGGTACCTAGCGCGCTGTTGGAGCCAAATCCCGCCGCAGATGCTGCCCGAGGCGATCACGCTGGTGAACAGCCCGAGGGATAGGGCGCTCGGCCCCAGCAGTTCGTTGGCCATCAAGGGGGCCAATCCTGGGTGGAAAAAGCCGACGAGACAGGCCAGGGCGCAGAAGATCAGCACCCGGCGTAGGCCTGGGCCGCACAGGCGCCAGGCAGCAGCCAGGGAGGCCTGCTCTCCCTTTTGGCTGCGCTGTTCAGCGCTGCGGTTGGGGGCCATCAGCCAGAGGAGGGTGGCAATCGGCACCAGATAGCTGGCCGCATCAAGGGCGAGGGCCGCAAGCGGGCCGGTGGTGGCGAGGAGTAGGCCGCCGATGGGTGGGCCCACCAACTTGGCCACGTTGAAGACCACCGAGAAGCTGGTGAGGTAAGGGCCCAGCTCATCGGGGCGGCCAACCAAGAGGGCGCAGTACTTGTTGCGGGCGGTGAGTTCGTAGGCGCTGGCAATGCCCACTCCCAGGGTGCTGGCCAGCAGCAACAGGGCCTGCAAGCCTCCCTGGCTGATCGGAATGGCGATGGCGGCCAACACAGCTGCCACAAACAAGCCCCACTGGGCCCGGATCAGCACCCGCTCGCTGCCAACTTCATCGGTGAGTACCCCAGCCCAGCCGCTGACCACCAGGGTGGGCAGGGTGAGCATGGCGAAGTGCAGGGCCAGCAGCAGGGGGTTGTGGTTTCCATGCATTAACAGCCAGCCCTTGGCGGTTAGGCCTGCAAAGGATCCCGCGGTGCTGAGCCCGGAGGCCACCAAAAACGTGGAGCGCTGCCCCCGTCTGAGCCGTTGCAGCGTCGTGGAAAAGATGGCCAGCTGGGGCTTCGGCAGCTGGGGCTTCGGCAGCTGGGGCTTCAAATCCCGTTGCGCCGTGCCGCGAGGGCGCCTTGCACCATCGCCTTGGCT
>CAIYSK010000367.1 GCA_903928835.1 uncultured cyanobacterium | reverse complement strand
CGACGAAGGACCGGGTGGACACCTGGTCAGCTTCTATCACCTGATCAAAATGGGGGCGTTGGTGAACTCCCTCTCCAGCACCGGCGCCCCTCCCGAGGGTGTCAAGGTTGAAGAGGTGCGGCTGAAGGTGTTCCTATCCCGCCAGGGCACCCCCAGCATCCCCAGCCTCTACTCCCTCTTCCGTGGCGCCGACTGGCAGGAGCGGGAAACCTTCGACATGTATGGCATCACCTTCGAAGGCCACCCCCATCCCAAGCGCCTGCTGATGCCTGAAGACTGGAAGGGCTACCCCCTCCGCAAGGACTACATCCAGCCGGACTTCTACGAAATGCAGGACGCCTACTGAGCACTCCAAGGGAGGAGTACTAAATCAATCCCTCAGGTTCTGCTTGTAAAAACGCATCACCGCCAGCGCCACGCTGCGGGGATCGTGGCGCAGGGTGGCCGTGGGTTTGGCGCCCTGCAGGGGAGCCTGCATCACCTGATATCCCTGCTTTCTCAAGTAGCGCGCATCACAGGTGACCGGTTCGGCCCCGTGGTGGCGATAGATCTTCAGCAAGGGGGACCGGCCCAGATCCTCCTGGGCCAAAACCGCTGGGAACAGCCGTTGATCGATCCCCAAGCTGGCCAATTGGGCCTCAATCGCCCGGAGGTGGCCGGCCACATCCAAGCCATCGGTTTCGCCGGGCTGGGTCATCAGGTTGCAGATGTAGAGGCGGGGCGCCTTGCTGCGCCGAATCGCCGTGACCAATTCGGGCACCAACAAGTTGGGGAGAAGCGAGGTGTACAGGCTGCCGGGGCCTAAAAGAATCAGATCCGCATTGGCAATCGCCTCCATGGCCCTCGGCAAGGCCGGCGGGCGATCAGGCGTGCAGCCCAAACGCACGATTGGGCTGGTGGCTTTGCCAATTTTGGATTCGCCTTCCAAGCGCTCTCCGTTTTCAAGCTCAGCCCAGAGGCGCACATCGGCGTTGGTGGCCGGCACCACCTGGCCCTGCACCGCCAGCACCCGACTGCTGGCCGTAATCGCCGATTCCAGGCTGCCGGTGATCGCCGTCAGGGCGGAGAGGAAGAGGTTGCCGAAGCTATGGCCCTCCAGGCCGCTGCCGGCTCGAAAGCGGTATTGGAAGAGCCGGGTGAGCAAGGGCTCTTCCCGGGAGAGGGCCGCCAAGCAATTGCGGATGTCGCCCGGGGGTTGCACCCCCAGCTCCCGGCGTAGCACCCCGCTACTCCCGCCGTCATCGGCCACGGTGACGATCGCGGTGATATTGCTGCTGTAGCGCTTGAGGCCACTGAGCAGGGTCGAGAGCCCGGTGCCCCCACCAATCGCCACGATGTTGGGGCCCCGATTCAACCGGCCTTGGGCGGCCAGGGCATCCACCAACAGGGTGCCCTTATCCGGTGCCAGGGCCTGCTGGATCGAACCAAAACTGCGACTTTGCCCCCAGAGGACTAGGGCCGCACCCGCCACCAGCACCAGAGGTCCCGTAACCCCGCGGGGCAAGACTCGGGTGACTTCCTGGAGCAACCATTTGATGGTGCTAAGCATCCAATAGATGGGCTGGAGGTCAGCCCAGACCGCGGCTCCCAACAGGGCCAAGAGCAGCCCTAAACCGGAGGTCAGCACCCAGCGCTTCACCACCAGCCCAGGTTGTAACCAGCGCACGGCCCGCCGGGAGCGACTCATCAAATCGCGCTGGCGGAAATCTTTTTGGCGCTTGAGTCTTCGGGGCAACGGTGGGGAAGGAACCCTGGCGCAATTGGGTCAACTTTAGGGAGGGTTGGAAGAGGCACAGGGAATTGCCCTAGGCAAAGGCGCCAAGATGGATGCACTTGCCTTAAGACCCCTGGCCACCGCCGCGCCGCCGACCGCGCAGAGCTCCGTTCCCATCGCAGAAATGCACGACTTGAGCGTGCGCTGGGGCAGCCGCACGATTCTCAATGGCGTCAATCTCAGCATCGAACCCGGCGAGCAACTCGTGGTGGTGGGCCCTTCTGGCGCGGGCAAGTCCACGGTGCTGCGCCTGTTGGCTGGCCTGCTCCTCCCCAGCAGCGGCCGCTTGAACCTCAATGGCCAAGCGCAGACCTACCTCCGGCTCGACCAGCAACAGCCCGCCGATGTGCGCCTGGTGTTTCAGAACCCAGCGCTGCTGGGATCCCTCAGCGTGAAGGAAAACGTGGGCTTCTTGCTCTATCGCGATGGGAGGCTCAGTGAGCGCGAGATCACCGATCGCGTCAATCAAGCCCTCGAAGCGGTGGGACTCTTGGGAATCGCCGACCAAATGCCGAGTGAACTCAGTGGCGGCATGCAAAAACGGGTGAGTTTTGCGCGGGTCCTGATCCAGGACCCGCGCAAAACCAACGACCAGACCCCCCTGCTGCTGTTTGACGAGCCCACGGCCGGATTGGATCCGGTGGCCTGCACCCGCATCGAAGATCTCATCGTGCGCATCACGGATGTTGCCCAGGCCGGATCGGTGGTGGTGAGCCACGTGCACAGCACGATCGAGCGCACCGCCGAGCAAGTGGTACTTCTCTACGACGGGGCATTCCGTTGGCATGGCAGCATTGATGACTACCGAACCACAACGAATCCCTATGTCGTTCAGTTCAGGAGCGGTAGCCTGAGCGGACCGATGCAGCCAGCTGAGCTTTAACCCATGCGCCGCAGTGTCCGGGAGGCGATAGTTGGGTTTTCGTTACTGGCCGCCATCTCCAGTGCCGTCGGATTGTCTTTTTGGCTGCGGGGCATTTCCATCAGCCGCACCAATTGGACCGTGCAAGCCAATTTCGACCAAGCCAGTGGCCTGGCTGAACGCTCCGCCGTGGTCTATCGCGGGGTCCAGGTTGGGAACGTCCGCAAGGTTCGGGTGACTCCCCAGGCGGTGGTTGCCGAATTGGAAATCACCAATCCTGATTTGCATCTGGCCAAGCCAGCCCATGCGGAAATCGGCGAAGCCTCCCTCCTGGGCGGCCAAGCCCAGGTGTCTTTGGTCAGCACAGGTCCCGTGCTACCACCCAACGCCCAGCCTCCCTATGCCAAGGCCTGCAATCAAGCCGTGATGCTCTGCAACGGCAGCACCATTGCCGGACTCCAAAGCCCCAGCCTGAGCAGCGTGACCGCGCTGATGAGCAAGATGCTGACCCAGGTGGATCAGGAGAAGTTGATCGACAAATTCACAGCCCTCACCGGTAGTTTCGACAAGGCCGCCGTGGATGCCTCCAGTTTCCTCAAGGATGGCAAGGTGCTGGTGAAAAAAGTGGATGGGAGCGTCGACAAACTTCAGCCCACAATCTCCAATCTGAATGCGGGCACCGCCTCTTTGAAGAACCTCATGGCAGCCCTCGACAATCCCAAAACCGTCAAGGAGCTGCAGAGCACTGTGACCAATGCGGAAGTCTTGACGGCCAAATGGAAAGCGGTCGGTGGCGACGTCAAAAAGCTCACCGATGATCCCCAGTTCATGGATGGGGTGCGCAGCGTGGCCATGGGTCTTGGCAAATTCTTCGATGAGCTCTATCCCGAAGGCAAAGTCCCGACGGCCAAGGCCGTACCGATTCGCTAGGGACCCCCATTACCCCCACCTAAACCCCGTTAATCGCCTCCATGGCGATGGCGGCAATGGCCTGATCGCTCGCCTTGGGGAGTTGCACATATTTTCCACCGGCGGCCTCGGCCAGGTCTTTACCCATGCCGCTGCCGATGAACTTCCGCTCGGTATCGATCACCAAGAGCTTGATACCGAGGGCTCGATAGCGACTGGCCACCTGCTTCACCTCTTCCTTGAGATCGACCGGTTCCTCCCCTTCCAATTCCGGCTGACCAAGGGAACGGGAGAGGGGCACGTTGCCCCGGCCATCGGTGATGGCAACCACCACCACCTGGCCGAGGTCCCCCGTGGCCAAGGCATTGGCGCCAACCCGAGCCGCCTGGGTGAGGCCGTGGGCCAGGGGAGACCCCCCGCCACAGGGCATCGATTCCAGGCGCCGGCGGGCTGCCGTGATCGAGCGGGTGGGGGGCAAGAGCACATCGGCCTGCTCGCCGCGGAAGGGAATCAGGGCCACCTCATCGCGATTTTCGTAGGCCTCCGTGAGCAGCCGAATCACCGCCCCCTTGGCGCTTTGCATGCGGTTGAGGGCCATGGAGCCACTGGCATCCACCAGAAAAATCACCAACGCACCAGCCTTGCGTTGCAATTGCTTGGCGCGCAAATCACCGTCTTCGACGATGACCTTGCGATGGGGCTCCCGCTCGCGGCGGGTTTTCTGATAGGGCGCCGCCGCCCGCAGGGTGGCATCCACGGCGATGCGCTTCACCGGGCCCCTTGGCAACATCGGTTTGACATAGCGGCCGCGGGAATCGCTAAACACCACAGCCCGGCTACCGCTGCCGCCTGATTTGGACTTGGCCGCAGAAAACAGCAACAGATCGGGATCAATGGCAGTGGCTTCCGGATCCAACAAAAACTCTTCCGGAATCGAAGGGGGCGCCTGATCCTCTGGGGTGTCGTCCTCCTGGTCGTCGTCGGAATCATCCTCCGGGTCGTCGTTGTCGGGCTCGTCGTGGTTTTGATCCTCAGGCGGCTCCGGCTCCTCCGGAGGCTGCTCCCCCTGGGGTGGCGGCGGGGGTGGCGGGGGCTCCATCTGTTGGTTGGGATCCTGGGGTGGCATCTGCAGGGCCCGCGGCGCAATCACCAGGCGCACGGCAACTTGGAGGTCGTCGGCTTCCACCTGGTCGCGGCCGCTGAGGGCCGCATGGGCCCGGGCCACCCGCACCGCATACAACTCGGAGCGGT
>CAIYSK010000366.1 GCA_903928835.1 uncultured cyanobacterium | reverse complement strand
GTCGTGGCCCGTGGACGAACGGCCATCGGTGCTGGCCAGGTAGAGCGCGCCGCCAAAACTCACCGCCTCCAGGGCGAGGGGCACCAGGCCCATGGGACAGCCAAAAGCATCGAGATCCACCAGCTCAAAACGCTCCTGGCACTGCAGGCACCCGGCCAAGAGCGCTTGGGCCGTTAGGGCCGTGGTGCGCACCCTGGCTCCAGCCAAGGGCTGCAGGTTGGCCTCCAGCAGGGGCAGTCGATTGGGATCGGCGTCATTGGCCCAAACCTCGCTAGCCCCCGCCTCCAGGCCGTAGCGCAGGGCGCGGATGCCGCAGCCGGCCATCCCATCAAGCACCCGCAACGGGCCCTGGGCCGCCAACATGCGGGCTAGGAGCACGCCCAGATCCCGCGATGGCCGAGATGCGGGCCGAAAAAAGCCATCGCCCAGGCGCAAATCCGCAGCTCCTTCGCAATAGTGATCAGCAGTGACAGGGATCAGGAGAGCGACCGTGGGGAGTGCCGAGACCCAGCCTGACGCCTCAGGCCCCGGCGGCTCCAGGGGGGCCATCGCCAGCGGCTCCGAGTGGGGGGTCCATGCCCATTGGCGCTGGCAGGGCCAACGCTGCCACTGGCGGGTCCTGGGGAATCCGGCCCACCCGCCCCTGGTGTTGCTGCATGGCTTTGCCGCAGGCAGTGGCCACTGGCGGGGGAATGCCCATGCCATCGCCGCCGCCGGCTGGCGGGTGTATGGCCTGGATCTGGTGGGCTTTGGCGCCTCCAGCCAACCGGCCCTCTGGCTCGACAACCGGCTCTGGGCTCGCCAGGTACAGGGATTCCTCGAAGAGGTGGTGCAAGCGCCTGCGGTGGTGGTGGGCCATTCCCTGGGGGGATTGGTGGCCCTCAGTGCTGCCGTGTTTTTTCCCACCTGGGTGCGGGCGGTGGTGGCCTCCCCGCTGCCGGATCCCACCCTTGTGATGGCCAGGGCCTCCAGGGCCCCAAGTCGTGGCCCGAGGCGGCGTCCCTGGCGCCGGCGGCTGAAGCGCTGGCTGGTGATCCTGCTGTGTCGCCTGTTGCCCCTGGAGCTACTGGTGCCGTTGCTGGCCCATTCACCGCTCTTGGATCTGGGGATCCAATCGGCCTACGCCACCGCCGTGATTGGCGATCAAGAGCTACACCGGGTGATTGCCAAGCCGGCCCGGCGGCCGGGCGCCGTGCGCTCCCTGAGGGCCATGAGCATCGCCATGGCCCTCAGGCCCCATGGGGCCACCGCCCCAGCCCTCCTGCAGCGCCTACAGCGCCCCCTCCTGCTGATCTGGGGCCGGCGCGACCAATTGGTACCTATGCAGGTGGCCGATCAGGTCCTCCGGGTTCGGCCCGACGTGCCCTTGGTGGTGCTGGACCACAGCGGCCACTGCCCCCACGACGAAGTACCCGAGGCCTTCAATGGGGCTCTGCTGGACTGGCTCGAGGGGCTTGGGCCCCAGGGTTAGGTGAGCAGGAGGTTGAGCGGCCTGCATAATTTGGAGATCGCCGCAGCCCTGGCACCGCAGCAGATGAAGCACACCCTCTCGGTGCTGGTTGAAGACGAATCCGGTGCCCTCAGCCGCATCTCGGGCCTGTTTGCCCGCCGGGGGTTCAACATCGAAAGCCTGGCCGTGGGTCCGGCGGAGAAATCAGGGGTTTCCCGCCTCACGATGGTGGTCGCCGGCGACGACCACACCCTTGAGCAAATGACCAAGCAGCTCGACAAGCTGATCAATGTGCTCGGTGTGATTGACCTCTCCACCATTCCCGCCGTGGAGCGGGAGCTGATGCTGCTCAAGGTCTCGGCACCGGCCGAAACCCGCAGCGCGATCCTCGATTTAGCCCAGGTGTTTCGCGCCAACGTCGTGGACGTGGCCGACAACGCCCTCACCCTCGAAGTGGTGGGTGACCCCGGCAAACTCGTGGCCCTGGAGCAGGTGATGGAGGGCTACGGCATCCTCGAAATCGCCAGAACCGGCAGGATTTCCCTCGAGCGGGCCTCGGGAGTCAACACCGCCTACCTCAAAACCACCGACTTGGAGAAGCGGGTGCCGGCCTAGGGCTTGCCCTGCACGAGGATGCCGCCGGCAATCACCTTGGCCGAGGTGATCTTGTCGCCTTGCTGGATCTTGTCGATCACCTCCATCCCCTTGCTCACCCGGCCAAACACCGCATAGCGTCCATCGAGCTCGGGCAGGGCCTGGAGGGCCACATAAAACTGGGCGCTGGCCGAATTCGGATCCGCGGAACGGGCCATGGCCACGGCTCCGCGTTGGTGGGCCAAGGCCAACTGCCGGGTAATGCCAGGGGTGGTGACGGGCTCGCCGTAGCGCGGCTGGGCTTCACCGCTGCGCTTGATCTCCAGGGGGATCAACCGGGCCACCCCAGTGACTGGGTCGATGAAACTGCCGGTGCCGTATTGGCTGGCGGGCACCTTCGGATCGGCGCTGGCGGGGTCACCGCCCTGCACCACAAAGGGGACCGGATCGCGCACAACCCTATGGAACACGGTGCCGGCGTAGACACCGCGCTTGACCAGGTCGACAAAATTTCCGGCTGTCAGCGGAGCCGCGTCTCCATCGAGCTGGATCTGCACCTCCCCTTTGCTGGTGAGCAGCGCCACGGTGGCTCCCCCCTTCAGACAGGGAGCGCTGGTAGCACTACAGCCCAAATCGGGATTGGTGTTCTCTGCGGCACAAGCCGTCAGGGCAAGGGGTGCCAGTAGGAGCAGCCCACCCAGCAGCAGCCTCGACATCCAGGACCCCAGGGGTGAGCGGGAGTAGGCCTGCATCAGACACCCTCCAGGGGCACGCCCAGGAAGCGGGCCAGTTGGGCGCCAGAGAGCTCCAGATCAGCCAGGGGCATGGGCTCGCCAACCCTGGTGAGGGGCATGTCGCGGCGGCCCTGCACCTT
Organism: uncultured cyanobacterium; assembly: GCA_903928835.1. Classification (GTDB taxonomy): domain Bacteria; phylum Cyanobacteriota; class Cyanobacteriia; order PCC-6307; family Cyanobiaceae; genus Cyanobium_A. The sequence goes on along the minus strand of CAIYSK010000366.1, from coordinate 2,371 downwards.
GAGGGAAATGCGGCGCCGGGGGCTGAGCCCATCGCGCACATCCACCTTCACCGATTGGATGTCCCGCAGGGGAATCGCCACCTCGATCAGTTGACGGAAGCCCCGGCGGCTAATGGTGGCCGTACCGGCCTTGCGGTCAAAACGGTTGGAGCCAACCCCCACATCGATGCCGATCACGGTCCAGAGGTAGGTGGCCAGCAGCATGGCGGCCAAGCCATAGAGGCCCATCACCAAGCCCTGGGGCACCAAGGCCAACTCGGCGGGGTGGCCAATGGGGAGCAGGTCTTTGCCGAGAAAGCTCGAGGCACTGGTCAGCAGAAAGCCCAAGCCTCCGGTGGTCACCACCGAGGCCACCAAGACGTTGGACAGGCGACGGGAGCCAAGTACCGACTGCTCCAGCAGGTCGCTCGCATTGGCATCGACCGCAGAGGGCGTTGCGGCGGTGGGGGCCATCTGCAAAAGGGGGTGCAATAGCAGGCCATCTTGGCGTGCGAGCCAACGCCCGCGGCTCGAAATCTGCAGAAATACCTAAAAATCAATCCAGCCCTGGAGTTTCAGCCCGTTTCAAACCGTCTCGCGATCCCCAATCACGTTGTTACGATCCCCCGGTATCCCACAGCCCCCGCGGGTATTCCGCACCGCTTCATCACCATGACGATCGCTGTAGGGCGCGCGCCAGCAGCACGGGGATGGTTTGACGTCCTCGATGACTGGCTCAAGCGCGACCGCTTTGTATTTGTGGGCTGGTCTGGTCTGCTGCTGTTCCCCACGGCCTATCTGGCCCTGGGCGGCTGGCTGACCGGCACCACCTTTGTGACCTCCTGGTACACCCACGGCATTGCTTCCAGTTATCTGGAGGGTTGCAACTTCCTCACCGCTGCGGTGAGCACCCCGGCCGATGCCATGGGCCACAGCCTCCTGCTCCTCTGGGGCCCTGAGGCCCAAGGCGACTTCGTGCGCTGGTGCCAACTGGGCGGCCTCTGGCCCTTCGTGGCCCTGCACGGCGCCTTCTCCCTGATCGGCTTCATGCTGCGTCAGTTCGAGATTGCCCGCCTGGTGGGCATCCGCCCCTACAACGCCATCGCCTTCTCCGGCCCGATTGCGGTGTTCGTCAGTGTCTTCCTGATGTACCCCCTGGGTCAGAGCAGCTGGTTCTTTGCTCCCAGCTTTGGCGTGGCAGCGATCTTCCGCTTCCTGCTCTTCCTCCAGGGCTTCCACAACTGGACCCTGAATCCTTTCCACATGATGGGCGTGGCCGGCATCCTCGGCGGCGCGCTGCTGTGTGCCATCCACGGCGCCACGGTGGAGAACACGCTGTTTGAGGACAGCGACCAGGCCAACACCTTCAAGGCGTTTGAGCCCACCCAGGAAGAGGAGACCTACTCGATGGTCACCGCCAACCGCTTCTGGAGCCAGATCTTCGGGATCGCGTTCTCCAACAAGCGCTGGCTGCACTTCTTCATGTTGTTTGTGCCGGTGATGGGTCTGTGGACCAGCAGCATCGGCATCATTGGCCTGGCCCTCAACCTGCGGGCCTATGACTTCGTCAGCCAGGAAATCCGCGCTGCAGAAGATCCCGAATTCGAGACCTTCTACACCAAGAACATCCTGCTGAATGAAGGTCTGCGTGCCTGGATGGCACCGGCTGACCAGCCGCACGAAAACTTCATCTTCCCTGAAGAGGTCCTACCCCGCGGTAACGCCCTCTGATCGCTACTGTTTGCGGGTTCTGTCAGCAGTGACGGGGCGCGAAACCTTTGGGTTTGGCGCCGTATCCGCCGCCGGCTGGCGCCATCCAAACCGGAGGAGGTGCCCGTGAGTTCCAGTTGTTTCACCCAGGGTCTGCTGATCGTGGAGAACGCCGGCTGATTTCGGCCTAAGATCCCTGATCACAGGTATCGCAAACCAGCGGTTCCGCGGCAAAGCGGACCCGACGAGAGCCCCCAGAGAGCCCAGCCGTCAGGTTGATCCTCTCTGGGGGCATCGTTTTGGTTTCTTTTGGGCCGGCAGTTTGGGTGGCCATTGTGCTCTCTGTCACATAGCCCTTCGACAGCGATGAATTGATGGGTCAATATCGATGCGGCGCATTGCGCCATCTCGTGTGAGGAACACCCATGAAACTCTTTAAGCAACTGTTGGTTGCGCCTGCTGCCCTGGGCCTGCTGGCTCCTGTGGCTGCTAACGCTGCCGACCTCAACATCAACGGTGTCAGCAAGTACGCCGCTGATGAGCAAGTCACCAGCATCAGCCAGTTCGCTGATGTCAAGCCCACCGACTGGGCTTACCAAGCACTCTCCAACCTGATCGAGCGCTACGGCTGCGTCGCTGGTTATCCCAACGGCACCTTCAAGGGTGGCCAGGCGATGACCCG
>CAIYSK010000365.1 GCA_903928835.1 uncultured cyanobacterium | reverse complement strand
TTGGTGGGTGGGTTCTCCAGGGCCAGCTGAACGCACTTCACCGAATCACGGATGTGGATGAAGGCCCGGGTTTGGCCCCCGGTGCCGTGCACGGTCAGGGGATAGCCGATGGCGGCTTGCATCAGGAAGCGGTTCAACACCGTGCCGTAGTCACCGTCGTAGTCGAAGCGGTTGGTGAGGCGGGGGTCGCGCTCGGTGGCGGCGGTGTTGGTGCCCCAGACAATCCCTTGGTGGAGATCGGTGATGCGGATCTGATCGTTTTTGTTGTAGTACAGGAACAGCAGCTGATCCAGCGTCTTGGTCATGTGATAGACGCTGCCTGGGCTGGCCGGGTGCAGGATCTCCTCCTCAAAGCGGCTGCCATCCGGTTGGGGCACTTCCACCTTGAGGTAGCCCTCGGGGATGGTGGCTCCCCGGTGGGAGCCGTAGCCGTAGACGCCCATGGTGCCGAGATGCACGATGTGGGTGTCGAGGCCGCTTTCCACGATGGCGGCGAGCAGGTTGTGGGTGCCGTTGACGTTGTTGTCCACGGTGTAGCGCTTGGTGGCGCTGGTTTTCATCGAGTAGGGGGCTGCCCGTTGCTCGGCGAAATGGACGATGGCCTCGGGCCGTTCGCTGCGCAGCAGCGACAGCAGGCCGTCGTAGTCCTTGGCAATGTCCAGATGGACAAAACGCATGGCCTTGCCCCCCACCTGCTCCCATGCCCTCAGGCGATCAAAAATCGTGGCAATCGGCGTGAGCGACTCGACCCCGAGGTCGAGGTCGATCTTGCGGCGACTGAGGTTGTCGACGATCACCACGTCGTGACCCCCGTCCGCCAGGTTCACTGCGCAAGGCCAGCCGCAAAAGCCATCGCCACCGAGAACGAAAACCTTCATTCCGAAAACCCCAGACCCCTGCAGTACGAGCGGATGCTCCAGAGCGCAAGCTACTACAAGTGTTCAGCTGATCCGGGCTGCCACCGCCACAAGGGTGAGCACCAGCACCGCGCCACCAATCAGCAGCAGTTTGCTGGCGGGGCCTTGGGTTTCGCCCTTTTCCATCACCACCATGCGGGGTTCTTTGGCAAAGGCATTGAGCCGACCGCCATCTTCTTGGGTGACCTGCATGGATGGATTTTTCAAATGCCAGCCACCCTATGGAGCCCGGCAGGTCCAACCTTGGCCTCGGTACGGAACTTCATCTAGGTCTCCCCGCCCCCGGGCCCTTGCCCTGGCTCCTAGGTGCCGATGCGGGGACTGCTAAGTGCCGATCCGGCCGCCCGTGGGGGAGCTGGGGCTGGCTTGGGGGCGGATGGGGAGACGACCGGCTTGAAAGGCCATGCGGCCCGCTTCGGCCGCCATGGCCATAGCCCTGGCCATGGTTTGGGGATTGCCGGCCAGGGCTATGGCACTGTTGATCAACAGGGCATCGGCACCCATTTCCATGGCCTGGGCGGCTTCGCTGGGCACCCCAATCCCCGCGTCCACCACCACCGGAACCCTGGCGTTTTCAATGATCAGGGCGATGTTGGCGGCGTTGCGAATGCCCTGGCCTGAGCCGATGGGTGAACCCAGGGGCATCACCGTGGCGCAGCCGGCATCCTCCAGGTGCTTGGCGAGGAGGGGATCGGCATTGATGTAAGGGAGCACCGTGAAGCCCTCTTTGACCAGCTGTTCGGCGGCTTTGAGGGTGCCGATGGGGTCCGGCAACAGATGTCTGCTGTCTGGAATCACCTCCAGCTTCACGAAGGTGTTGTCTTCCTGGCCGGCCAACTTGGCCAGTTCCCGGCCCAGGCGGGCCACCCGGATGGCTTCTTCGGCGGTGGAACAGCCGGCGGTATTGGCCAGCATCCAGATCCTTTGCCAATCGATGGCTTCCAGGAGGCCTTCATGGCCCGCTGCCTGGCTTTGCACCCGGCGCACGGCCACGGTGACGATCTCGCAGCCACTGGAGGCCAGGCTGGCTTGCATGCAGGTGAGGCTGGGGTATTTCCCCGTGCCAGTCATCAGTCGACTTTGAAAGCTGCGGCCCCCAATCACTAGGGGATCGGGCTTGGCGGAATCCTGCAGCGGCTTATCTGACACGGGAAACCAGTTGTCGTCATTGCTTCCGACTAGCCTCCCATTAGCCCGATCCCTCCGTCGTGCCGACTCCAGCTCCGCTTCCTGTGCCAATGTCTTCTCAGATGTCCGTGCCGACGTCTGTGCCGATTGCCGTGCCAATGGCCGTGCGGATGGCCAGATGGCTGGCTGCCAGCGCTGTTTCGGCTGGATTGCTGGCTCCCGGATTGGTGGTGGCGGCCACCCCTGGTGGGGTGCCTACCGCCATGCCCCTGCCAGGGTCTTCGTTTGTGCCTTTCCAGGCGCCCACCGGATCGGCCCAGCGTCTGGATCAGGCCACCGATACCGAAATGGGCCCTGTCCAAACATTTGATCCTGCAGCCAGGGCCCAGGTGATTGCCATGGAACTGCCGCGCCAATGGAGCGGCACCTACCAAGCGTTTGGGGGTAGTGCTCCGGTGCCGGTGCAGCTCTCCTTTGCAGCCGTGAACGCGGTGGGCGCCATGGTGACCCTGCGGGGTGAGATGACCATTGCTGGCCAGAAGACGCCGGTGCAAGGCAACCTCAACGCCCAATCCGACCAGCTCGATTTGATTCCTTTGGCCGCCAAACTTGGTGGGGGCTTAAATGCGGGCGGAACATTCCAGGGCCTGCAGGGCATCGCCTTGAGTGGTTGGAATGCCGATCGCCTGACCGACATGGGCGGCAGGCTGGCCCTGGAACCTATGGGTTCAAGGCGGCCCCTGGTGTCTCCACGGCCAGCAGGTCCAGGGAAGGCCGTTCCCGTGCGGGGACCCTGGTAGGGAACGCTAAGGCTCCCAAGGCCTTTTGGGTGGCCTTCAAGCCACCGTGCTGAATCCAGACTGGCGTCCCAATAATTTCAGCCGTTTGCGAGCTGTTTTATTGGAGGGATCAAGCACCAGCACCTTGTCGTAGGTCTCCTTGGCCTCATCTGGCTTGAGTAGCTTTTCGAGGGCAAAGGCCAGGTTGTTGAGCGCCACCGGATAGTCGGGCTTGGCCTGGAGGGCCAGGCGGTAATGCCGAATCGCGGTTTTGTAGTTGTTCTGGGCAGCCAGCGAGAAGCCCAGGGCATTTTCAATCAAGGCCCGGGCTTCTGAAGGCTCCTGCTGAACATCGGCTCGTTTGATGGCCAGTTTCAGGTTTTCTGCTGCCTGGCCATAGAGGCGCTTGCGCAACTGAACGCAGGCCAACTCGTAGAGGGTGGCCGCATCCGTGGGTTGGGCTGCATCGTTGCGTTCCAGCTTGGCAAGGGTGACTTCGTCACCTCGGACACGCCAAATTTGCCGGGCTACCACCACGGCGGCGGCAGCCAGCAGAACAACAAGACCAATCAGATAGGCCTGGGGAAGGAGTGCGTCCAAGGGGGCCTAAGACCAGTTGAGATCTGTGGAATCGATCAGCTTTTTGCCGCACCCACAACGCTGGTGAAGCTGGAGGGATCCACCATCGCCAGTTGGGCCAGCATCTTGCGGTTGATGCGGACATCAACTTTCTTTAGACCACCCATCAAGCGGCTATAGCTCACCCCATTGATGCGGGCGGCGGCGTTGATGCGGGCAATCCAGAGGCGGCGGAAATCGCGCTTCCGACGACGACGGTCGCGGTAGGCATTGCAGAGTGCCTTCATCACCCGCTGGTTGGCGGTACGGAAGAGGGAACCGTTGCCACCCCGGAAACCCCGGGCGAGACGCAGGACCTTGTTACGGCGTTTACGGGCAACGTTGCCCCTCTTAACGCGAGCCATGGCAGGGAATCAGTGGTAGGGGAAAACTTGGTTTAGGCGTAGGGGAGCATGGCGCTCACGTTGTCCGCATCGCGCTCATCCACAACGGCCATGGTGCCCAGGTAGCGCTTGCGCTTGGGGCTCTTGTGGTCGAGCAGGTGACTGCGGAAAGCGCGACGACGCAGGAATTTTCCAGTACCGGTCGCCTTGAACCGCTTGGCGGCTGCTTTGCGGGTCTTGAGCTTCGGCATGTCTCCTAACGCGGGCACAAACAAGCAGAGTACGACGTGAGAGTCCCTTCCTCCAATACCGTGCCATGAAGCTGATGGGTCTGGGGCGTTCCTGGGGGCGCAGATCACTCTTCTCGGCTGGGATTTGGCTGGGTAGTTTGTTCGTGGCCGGTGGTTGCCGCGCTGAGCTCCCAGCACCCCCTCCCCAGCCGCCGCGCTCGAACCTGCATTGGTCGGTGCCCCTGGCTCCTGAGGTCAAGCTCCGAGATCCCGTGTTGTGGGTGGCCCTGGCGGCCCACCTGCGCCCGCCGGAGCCCCTGCGGTTGATCAGTGCCCAGGGCAATCTCACCCTGATAACCAGCACCGGTCGTCGGATTTCGGCGCCGGGCCTGGTGCTGCGTTGGCACACGCTGCCTTTGCCAGAGCCGCTGCAAATCAGCCGCCAGGTGCTCGGGCCGTTTGCCAGTTTTGAGACCGCTGAAACCGCTGCCCAAGCCTGGCGGCAGCAAGGTGCCCAGGCGGTTGTGGCCCATCCGGGTGAGTGGGAGGTGTGGGCGCCCTTGGGATCCCCGCCCCCTACCGCAGGCAAGCCCCGCCTTTGGCAGCAGCAGGAGCGGCAACGCCAGGTTTTGGTGCTGGCCTCACCCCTTGCTGCCGGGGGCGGTTCTGGCAGCGCAAGCTCGGTGCTGGGGGGCCCACTCCAGATTGAGGCGCCGGGTGGTTTGCGCTGGCAGGGCGGGGTTTATGCCGGTCCCTTCCGGCTCCAGGGGGATGCCTATGGAAGTTGGAGCCTGGTGGAGCAGGTGCCCTTGGAGCGCTATTTGCTGGGGGTGGTGCCGTTTGAGATCGGGGCTGGGGCTCCGGCTGCTGCCCTGGAGGCCCAGGCCGTGCTGGCTCGCACCTGGGCGCTGCGCAATCAGGGGCGTTTTGCCGTAGACGGTTATCACCTTTGCGCCGATACCCAGTGCCAGGTTTATGGGGACCCCCGCGGGGCAGGGGCGGCGGTCAAGCGGGCCGTCGCCGCCACCCAGTCCCGGGTGCTTACTTGGTCTGGCCAGCCGATCCATGCGGTGTACCACGCCAGTAATGGGGGTGTTTCAGCGGGCTTTGAGGAGGCCTGGGGCGGCGATGGGTTGCCCTACCTCAAGCCGGCCATTGATGGGCCTAGCTCGGGTCTCCAGTCCCTGGCGGGTCGGTTTCCATTGCCCCTGGGGGCCGCTGGGATTCACGACTTCCTGGCCCATGGAGGAGCGGCCTACGGGGCCGACCATCCCCATTTTCGTTGGACGCGCAGCCTCGATGCTGGCCAGATTGCCAAGGCTGTGGCGGCCCAGGCCCCCAGGTGGGTCAGCCCCAACAGGTGGTTGTTGTGCGCCGGGGTGCCAGTGGTCGGGTGCTGTCTTTGAAGATCGTGGGCCAAGGGGGTGATGTGGTGCTGCATCTCGATGCCATTCGGCGTACGTTCCGCCAACTGCCCAGCACGTTGTTTGTGGTCCATAAGGTGGCGCCTGGGCAGTGGTTGTTCGAGGGCGGCGGCTTTGGCCATGGCGCCGGTCTCTCCCAGGCGGGTGCCATGGACTTGGCCCAGCGGGGTTGGGGGCTGCAGCAGATCCTTCAGCACTACTACCCAGGCACCAGCCTGCAACCCCTGGCTGGCTTGCAACCCTGACTTTTGGGGTTCGCTTTAGAGTTGCGGCACTTCAATGAAGGCGATGGCTGCGGGCGGCAGTGCCACTGAGACCGCCCCCAAGCGTCGTCGCGGTAAGTCGGCCCTGTTTGTGGTCGGGTGCGGTTGGGCTGGCATGGCCCCCCACTGGCTTGATCCTTCGATCCGCCTGATTCCGTCCATCACCGTGGCGCTGCTGCTGGGTGGTTACATCATTCGGACGGTCCTAGGGCCAGCCCTGAGGCCCGCCAAGAAGCAATTGCAATCTCCCGAATCCAATCTCTCCGAGGGTTTGGAGGGTTGGCCATCGGTCGATGTGGTGGTGGCCGCCCGGGATGAACAGGCGGTGATTGGCCGGCTGGTGGAGCGGATGGCGCTGGTCCGTTACCCAGAAGGTCAGCTCAAGCTGTGGGTGGTTGATGACGGCAGCACGGATCGCACACCGGAGGTGTTGGCGGATCTCCAGGGCCGGTTTCCTTTTTTGCGGTTGCTCAGACGCGCCCCCGATGCAGGCGGGGGCAAATCCGGAGCCCTCAATGAGGTGCTTCAGCAGCTGCAGGCCAGGTGGATGCTGGTCTTGGACGCCGATGCCGATCTCCAGGGCGACACCCTTGAGCGGCTGATTCCCTATGCCGAAGCGGGCCGTTGGTCGGCGGTGCAATTGCGCAAGGCTGAGGTGAATGCCTCGGTGAATTGGCTCACCAAGTTGCAGGCCATGGAGATGGCTTTCGATGCGGTGATCCAGCAGGGCAGGCTTGCTACAGCAGGGGTGGCGGAACTGCGGGGCAATGGCCAATTGCTCCGCCGCGATGCCTTGCAAAGCTGTGGTGGGTTCAATGAAGCCACGGTGACCGATGACCTTGACTTGAGTTTTCGGCTGCTGATTGACCAGCAACCGATCGGCCTTCTCTGGAATCCCCCGGTTCAGGAGGAGGCGGTGTTGGGCTTGGCGGCGCTTTGGCGCCAACGCCAGCGTTGGGCTGAGGGGGGTCTGCAGCGCTTCTTCGATTACGGCCCCCAGTTGTTTTTTGGCCGGCTCAAGGCGTCGCAAAAGCTTGATCTGCTCTGCTTCTTCCTGCTCCAGTACGCCTTCCCCCTGGTCGCCATTGCCGATTTGGCGGGGGCTTTGATCACGGCCACCCGTCCCACGATTTGGCCCCTTTCCCTTGTGGCGTTTGGTCTCTCCGGGGTTTCGATCGTTGTGGGCTGCACCCGTTCCAGTGAAGGTCCGGCCTTGCCGGCGATGAATCCCCTGTCGTTGGCCCTGGGGATTGCCTACCTCGGCCATTGGTTTGTGGTGATTCCCTGGACCAGCGTCCGCATGGCCCTGCTGCCGAAGCGGCTGGTGTGGGCCAAAACCTTGCATCTAGGCGAAGAGAGCGCTGATGACGAGCTCACGAGCCACGGCGAGCTGATCACCCACGACGATCTCGCGGGCCATGACGATCCCGCCACGGCTTAGGCCCCGGCTAACAGGCTTAGGCCCCGGCCAACAGGCTTAGGCCCTCCTCAAGCAGCGTCGATGCCGGCCGGATCAGCTAGCCCATCAAGCTGGCCATCCAGGGGGCCATCCATCTCAATCACTTCGCCGTTGAAAAAATCGGCCAGGCGCTTGGCCTTTTCATCGAGGGGGGCGGCCATCGGGGGTGGGCCCGCATCTCTGGGTGCCGCTTGCACCTGGGAGGAAGGCTCCCGTTGGGGGGGCGCACCGGCAGGTGCAACGGTAGCGATGGGTCTCGGGGCAGGTGCTTGAGCCGGAGCTGGAACCGCAACTGAAGATGGAGTTGAAGGGGCTGGGGTTGTGGGTGGGTCAGCAGCAGTTCGGGCCGGGCTAGTTGGAGCTGGCACCGTGGCTTTGGGCGGCTGGGCCGGCATCTCACCGCCACCTTCCAGCACCAGCTGGCGGGGACTACCAAGGGCCGAGGCCATCGCCTTTTCCAGTAGGGGCAGCCGGCTTTGCACCATGGCCATCCAGTTCCCCGCCACGGTGACCACCGCCCGTCGCTCATCGAGCCGCACCAGTTGGGCTTGCTGGGAGAGCAGCATGCGGGTAGAGGGCAGTTCCAGGCCCGCCAGGATTTGTTGCCACAATTCGCCCAGGTTGGTTTCGCTCCTGGCGTCTGGGCTGGTTTTGAGGGTGGCTTCAGGGTTGGTTTCGGGGGTGGCTAAGGCCTGCGCAACGACTGGCTGGACTACTGCTGGAGGTGCCGCAACGACCTGGGCAGGAAGGGTGGGAGCTGGGTTGGCTCTGGCCGCAATGGGCTGGGCAGGCGCAGCAGCGGGTGCGGCCTGGAGTTGGGTTTCTGCCAGGAGGCCCAGCAGCAAGACCTCGAGCCACAGGCGGGGATTGACGCTGTGGCGCAGTTGCTGCTCGCTGCCCTTGAGCTGGGCCTGCCAGTGCAGCAACTTCGCTTTGCCGATACTGCGGGCTAGCTCTGGGAGTTGGGGCCGGAATTGGGGGGAGAAACTGGTGAGCTCGAGGCGATCGGGGGCGGTGCCCGCTAGCACCAGATCCCGCAACAGACTGGCCAGACCCTGGAGCACGGCGGTGGGCTCCCGGCCCCGCTCCAGCAGGTTGCGGCAGGCCTCGAGCAGGGCCAGGGGTTCGCTGGTGGCCAGGGCAGCCGCCAACCCCAGCAACTCCTGCTCCGGTACGGCGCCGAGCAGCTCCCACACCGCTGAAGCTTCGATGGGGGCTGGCAGCAGGCTGAGTTGGTCCAGCAGGCTTTCGGCGTCTCGCAGGCCGCCTTGGGCCCGCTGGGCCACCACGTGCAGGGCTTCTGGGGTGATGCCGATCTGCTCCTGGTCGGCGATCCAAACCAGGTGCTGTTCGAGGGCTTGTAGGGGGATGCGCCTGAAGTCGAAGCGCTGGCAGCGACTCAAGATGGTGGGCAGAACCCGCTGGGGATCGGTGGTGGCCAGCACAAACACCACCCGTGGCGGCGGCTCTTCCAGGGTTTTGAGCAGGGCGTTGAACGCAGCGGTCGAGAGCATGTGGCACTCGTCAACCACATAAACCTTCCAGCGGGCCTGGACTGGCGCAAACCGGGAGCGCTCGATCAGCTCCCTGATGTTGTCGACGCCCGTGTTGGAGGCGGCGTCGATTTCGATCACATCGAGGGCATTGCCGGCCGCAATCGACGTGCAGAGTTCACAGCTGCCGCAGGGCTCAGGGGTGGGGCCCGCTGATCCGATGCAGTTGAGCGAGCGGGCCAGGATCCTGGCGCTCGAGGTTTTGCCGGTGCCGCGCGGGCCACTGAAGAGATAGGCCGGTGCAATCCGGTTTTGCAACAGGGCATTGCCCAGGGTGGCGGCAATCGCCTCCTGACCCACCAGCTGGTTGAACCGCTGGGGCCGGTATTTGTGGTGGAGGGGTTGGTACGCCGTAGGGGGCCGTGGGGCGGAAGCTTGAGGTTACGGCGGCTAGGCCGATTCCTGCTGTTCCCGTTCCAGGACGCTGGGATGGGACAGCACCTGGGCTTTGCTGCGGGCCTCCACCAGCTCGCGGGTGATCGTGAAGGCCTTCACGTCACTGCGGGACGGCAGGTCGTACATCAAATCAAGCATCAGCTCTTCGACAATGCCGCGCAGGGCTCGGGCGCCGGTTTTGCGCCGGTAGGCCTCGGTCGCGATCGCTTCGACGGCTCCGGGTTCGAAGTCCAGGCGAACGTTGTCCATGCTGAGCAGGGTTTGGAACTGCTTCACCAGGGCGTCGCGCGGCTCCGTGAGAATGGCTTCCAGGGCTTGGGTATCGAGGGGTTCGAGCACGGCGCTGACGGGCAGACGGCCAATGAATTCGGGAATCAGGCCATAGCGCACCAGGTCTTCGGGCTGCATGTGCCGCAGCACCTCAGCCGCATGGCGGTCTTTGCCGCTGCGCGGGCGGCTGGAGCCATCGGTGCTGATGAAGCCAATGGCATTGCGGCCCATCCGCTTTTGCACCACATCTTCCAGGCCCACAAAGGCGCCACCACAGATGAACAGGATCTGGCTGGTGTCGATTTGGATGCAGTCCTGATAGGGGTGCTTGCGACCGCCCTGGGGAGGCACGTTGGCCACGGTGCCCTCCAGCATCTTCAGCAGGGCCTGCTGCACCCCTTCTCCGGAGACATCCCGGGTGATCGACGGGTTCTCGCTCTTGCGGGCGATTTTGTCGATTTCGTCGATGTAGATGATTCCGCGCTGGGCCTGCTCCACATCCATATCCGCCTTTTGCAGTAGCCGCAACAGGATGTTTTCCACGTCTTCGCCCACGTAGCCCGCCTCGGTGAGGCTGGTGGCATCGGCGACGGCGAAGGGCACATCGAGCATCTCGGCCAGGGTCTGGGCCAGCAGGGTTTTGCCACAGCCGGTGGGGCCGATAAGCAGGATGTTCGACTTGTGGAGTCGCGTGGCGGTTTGGTCGGTTTCACCCTTGCCATCGCCCTGCCAGGCCAGCCGTTTGTAGTGGTTGTAGACCGCTACCGATAGGTTCTTTTTGGCAGTGTCTTGGCCTACCACCTGGCGATCGAGGAAGGCCTTGATGGTGTGGGGCTTGGGCACCTCGGCCAGGGTGGGTGCTGGCTTGGAAACTTTCTTGGTTGGGGCCTTGCTGCGGCTGTTCTCGGCGCCGCTGCGCCCAGGGGCTGGGCTGGATTGGCCTTCGACAAGTTCCTCATCAAGGATCTCGTTGCAGAGATCAATGCACTCATCGCAGATGTAGACCCCTGGCCCGGCAATCAGCTTTCGCACCTGTTCCTGCGACTTGCCGCAGAACGAGCACTTCAGGTGGGCGTCGAATTTGGCCATCGGCTAGGCGGTTTGGCGGCTGATTGGGCAGGGGGTATCCCATGGGTTCAGGATCGACCCAACCCGAAGGTTTGTCAGCCGTCCTTAAGGGTCAAATCGGAACGGTGTCAGTCACCACCCGATCGATCAAGCCGTATTCAACCGCTTCTGCCGGGGAAAGGAAGTAGTCGCGATCGGTGTCTTCGGCAATCTTGTCCAGGGGTTGGCCCGTGTGTTCAGCCATCAGCCCGTTAAGGGTGTCCTTGAGAAAGAGGATTTCCTTGGCCTGAATTTCAATGTCAACGGCCTGGCCCTGGGCCCCGCCAAGGGGCTGGTGGATCATGATCCGGGCGTTGGGCAGGGCAAGCCGCTTGCCTTTGGTGCCTCCAGACAGTAAGAAGGCCCCCATGCTGGCGGCCAGGCCATAACAAATGGTCACCACATCCGGCGCCACCTGCTGCATTGTGTCGTAGATCGCCAGACCGGCGGTCACCGAGCCACCCGGTGAGTTGACGTAGATCTGAATGTCCTTTTCAGGATCTTCAGCTTCGAGAAACAGCAGCTGGGCCACTAGGGAATCGGCGACGCTGTCATCGATTCCCGTGCCCAAAAAGATGATCCGTTCGCGCAGCAGGCGGGAATAGATATCAAAGGCACGATCCCCTTTGCCGGATTGCTCCACCACGGTGGGGAGCACCCCAGGGCTGTTCATGGGCCCCCAGCTGTTGTGGACAGGGTGGAAGCGCAGGGCGTTGGGCTGGGAGGCGTTGATCACGCGCTGGCAAAGGGGGGTCTTGGATTCAATCTATGGGCATTGATCCAGGGCCGCGCAGGCCAGCCCTGGGATTGAGGTGGCTGGTAGCGATTTAGGCGTCAGCTTTTTTGGCCTTGGCCTTGGGCTTTGCCTTGGTTTCTTCCTTTGTCTCTGATTTGGACTCGCTGGTTCCAACTTCTGATGGGGCGGGGGCCTTCTCGGTGATGGTGCTGTTCGATTCCAGCCAGGTCAGAAGTTTTTCCTGAAGCAGATCGTCGGCAACGGCTAGGCGCAGGCGCTCAGGATCGATGTTGCCCTCCTGGCTGAGGCCACGGCCGATCTCCTTGAGCTTGGCCTCGAGTTCGCCGGTCTTCAGCTCAATCTTTTCGGCTTTAGCGAGGGCCTTGAGGGCCAGGCTGCGCTTGAGGCGGGTTTCGGCTTCGGGCCTGGAGGTGTCCATCAGGCTGCGCACCAGATCGGGCGTGAACAGCTTTTTCACATCCATGCCCTGTTGGGCGATTTGACCGGCGGTCTGCTCAATCAGGTTGCGGATTTCTTGCTGCACCATCGTTTCGGGCAGCTCCACCTCGAGCTCTTCGACCAGAGCTGAGAGCAGGGCGTCGTGGCGGTTGGCCTTGCCCCGCCGCTCGCTGTCGTCCTGGAGCCGGGTTTCCAGGTCCGCCCGCAGCTCAGCGAGGGTTTGCTTGTCGCTGGCCTGCTGGGCGAAGGCGTCATCGAGGGCAGGCAGTTCGCGGGTTTTGAGGTCTTTGAGGCTGATCTCAAAACGGGCTTTGCGACCGGCAGCGTCCTCCTGGGGGTAGCTCTCGGGGAATTGGCAATCGATGGTTTTGCTTTCACCCACGGCCATGCCAATCACCCCTTCCACAAAGCCGGGGATCATGCGGCCCTCCTCCAGCTCCACGTCCATGGCGTCGCTACTGCCACCGGTGATGGGCTCTTCGGTATCGGCAAAGACTCCGCTGAAGCTGAGCACGGCCACATCGGCAGCCTGGGCGGCCCGGCCCTCCACGGGCACCAGGGTGGCCAGTTGCTTGCGGGATTGCTCGATCAGTTCATCGACCCTGGCGGGGTCGTAGCTAACGCTTTCGGCTTCGGCCTTGAGGCCTTTGGTGGCCTTGAGCTTGGGGGTTGGCTCGACATCAAGCTCGAGGGTGATGGTGAGGTCGCTGCCGGGATCAAAGCGCTCCAGCACAACGTCGAAGCCTTCGCTTAGCTCGGGGCGACTAATGGCGGCCACCTTCTCCACCTCGATGGCATCCCGGAAGGCCGCATCCACCAGGTCTTCCAGGGCGGTGGCGCGGATTCGCAGGGGCCCGATCTGCTGCAGCAGCACTGGCCGGGGAACCTTGCCCTTGCGGAAACCTGGCAATTTGATACTGCGGCTCAGCTTTTCAACGGCGGCCTCGTAGCTGGCCTGGCTGCGCGCGCCGGGAATTGCTACCTCCAGGGCAACGCGGCTGCCGGGGCGGGCCCTGGCTGTCACCTTGAGTGGTGAGGGGGCTTGGGGGGAGCCAGCAGATTTGGCAGAGGCTTTCGCGGCAGCAGGGCTCATGGGCAGGGCTAGGTAGCCCAGGATCCTAGAAAGTGGCCTGGCCCCACCCTCAAACGCGTATTGTTTGGGAGGCGCACGACGAAGGCGATAGCTCCCTAGCGATGCTCTGGCCTGCCTAAACCAACTGGGTTGCGAGTTGACCCCAGGGCTTTCGCTCAAGTTTCGTTTCAGAGCACGTTCCTCTGAACCCAGCGCCCCAAGTTTCGATTCCATTCACCCACCCTTGACCGCCGCCCAGACCGCCCCAGCTCCCTCCCGCACAACCCTGCCCAACCGGCCATTGCGGGTGGCGATTCTCGGCGTCACCGGTGCGGTGGGCCAGGAGTTGCTGGCCTTGCTTGAGGAACGCCAGTTCCCCGTGGCTGAGTTAATTCCCTTGGCTTCGCCCCGTTCGGCTGGCCAGGGCCTGCGCTGGCAAGACCAGGAGCTCACGATTCAGGGCGTTAGTGCAGCGGCTTTTGAAGGAGTGGATGTGGTGCTCGCTTCTGCTGGCGGTTCCGCGTCGAAGCAGTGGGCCCCGATCGCTGCCCAGGCGGGTGCCGTGGTGATCGACAACTCCAGTGCCTTTCGGCTCGATCCCACGGTGCCCTTGGTGGTGCCGGAAGTGAATCCCGAAGCAGCCTTTGACCACAGCGGCATCATTGCCAACCCCAACTGCACCACGATCCTGCTCACCCTGGCGTTGGCGCCCTTGGCAGCCAAGCGGGCGATCAAGCGGGTGGTGGTGAGCACCTATCAATCGGCCAGTGGTGCCGGAGCCCGGGCCATGGAGGAACTGCGCACCCTCAGCCGCACGGTTTTGGAAGGTGGAGAACCGGTGAGCGAGGTGCTGCCCCATTCCCTGGCCTTCAACCTCTTTTTGCACAACTCGCCCCTGCAGCCCAATGGTTACTGCGAAGAGGAGCTCAAGATGCTCAACGAAACCCGCAAGATCATGGGATTGCCCGATCTGCGCCTCTCGGCCACCTGCGTGCGGGTGCCTGTGCTGCGGGCCCACTCGGAAGCGGTGAATATTGAATTTGCGGAGCCCTTCCCCGTGGCAGAGGCCCGCGCCTTGCTCGCCCAGGCCCCGGGTGTGGAGCTTCTCGAAGACTTCGAGGCCAACCGCTTCCCGATGCCCACCGATGTGACGGGCCGGGATCCGGTGGCCATTGGGCGCATCCGCCAGGACCTCAGCGATCCCCATGCCCTGGAGCTTTGGCTCTGTGGCGACCAGATCCGAAAGGGTGCGGCCCTCAATGCGGTGCAAATCGCTGAATTGTTGATCCAGGGCCCTGGGGCCGGGGTGGCGTTTTGAGCTCCCAGGTTCCCTTCGGTCGGGTGCTGACCGCGATGGTCACCCCCTTTGCTGCCGATGGCTCGGTGGATCTGGATCTGGCGGCCCGGTTGGCGCTGCATTTGGTGGAGCATGGCTCCGACGGCTTGGTGCTGTGCGGCACCACGGGCGAATCCCCCACCCTCAGCTGGCAGGAGCAACACGAGATCTTTGCGGCGGTTAAAGGCGCCGTGGGCAGCCGCGCCGCCTTGCTGGCCGGCAGTGGCAGCAATTGCACCGCCGAGGCGGTGGAGGCCACCCGGGAGGCGGCCTCCCTGGGGGCCGATGGCGCCCTGGTGGTGGTGCCTTATTACAACAAGCCACCCCAGGAGGGGCTGGAGGCCCATTTCCGGGCGGTGGCCCTGGCGGCGCCCGAGCTGCCGCTGATGCTCTACAACATTCCTGGCCGCACCGGCTGCAACCTGGCGGCTGAAACCACAGCCCGCCTGTTGGATTGCCCCAATGTGGTGGCCTTCAAGGCCGCCAGTGGCAATTGCGATGAGGTGAGCGCCCTGCGGGCCGCCTGCGGCACCCAACTGGCCATCTATAGCGGCGATGATTCCCTCACCCTGCCGATGCTGGCCCTGGGGGCCGTGGGGGTGGTGAGTGTGGCCAGCCATCTGGTGGGCCCTGAGCTGAGCCGAATGATTCAACATTTCCTGGGCGGCCAGCCCCAGCAGGCCTTGACCCTGCACGAACGCCTCTTGCCGTTGATGAAGGGGCTGTTCTGCACCAGTAATCCGATCCCCGTAAAAGCGGCCCTTGAGCTTGAAGGTTGGCCCGTGGGTGCCTCCCGCTTACCCCTAGTTC
>CAIYSK010000364.1 GCA_903928835.1 uncultured cyanobacterium | reverse complement strand
TCAAGTTCCCAGCTGCTTGCGGGCCTCGCAGCCCTGTTGCTGGTCTTCGTCAGTGGCGGGGTCATCTACCTCTCCACCGTGGAGTGGCGAGACCGTCGTCGCCGTAATGCGGCCATTAAGCCGCGGCGTACTTGACCTCCCAATCCATGGCTCGCAGTCAGCGGGTTTGGCGATCCCTGGAGCTCAGGGCTACGGCTGGCGCGATTGCGGCCCTTGTTCTGCTGCCAGCCCTTGCCCTTTTGATTGCCCCCAGGCCCAGGGCCCAGGGGCTCGAGCGGTTGCTGAGCCAGGTTGCGCTGATCCAGAGTTTCCCCTCCCAGGGGCGCCTTGGTGCTCCTCCCCTCTGGCAGCAGCGCCTTGGCCCCTCCCTGGCAGGCCAAGTTTGGAATCGCCAACACCTCTGGTGGCAATTTTGGGCAGAGCATGGCGATGGTGCTGCCTATCTCGCGTTCCCGTTGGCCTCCCTGCCTGAGCAGTCCCGCCGGGTTCTCCCTGCCAACAGCCTCCGGGTCGATGACCTTCTGGTCATTGCTCCGGATCCCCTCTCCCAGCGCTTAATGCGCGACGAACTGCAGCTCAAGCAACGCCAAAGCCAGGGCCTCCTCCAACGCTGTCGCCAACGCCTTGAACAGGACCAGGCTGTCTATTGGAGCCCCGCGGGCCTGGGAGCCCTGGTGGGTCCTGTGGCGCCCCTGCTCCAACATGTCCAGCAAGGCTGCCTCAGCCTTGGATTGCGGGGCCTTGGCTTAAGCGGGGAAGCATTGCTTCTCTCTGGCGAGGCTTCCGATACCCAGGGCTATTTGGGTGGGGTCCAAGCTGGCGACACCCCATCGCCGTTGCCTCCCCTTGGGCCCAGCGTGCTGTTGGAACTCCGGGGACCAGGGCTTGAACCCGTACTGGAAGGTTTGCTCTCCCGTCAGTTGATCCGCGATCCCCTGGCAGCCCGCTATGGCATTGCCCAGCCCCAATTGGCCTTGATTCGAAAAACCCCCTTTCTTTTGCGACTCAATCGCCTGCCAAAGGGGCCATTCCAGGCGGGCCTGGAGTTGCGGCTTGCGGTGGGACCCAACCATCGTCAGTGGGCGGCCCTTCTGCAAGGCCTTCGCCCCGCCCTCATTGCCCAGGGATTGGTGGATGGCGGTCCATCCCTTCAAAGCCCTGCCGCTGCGATGGCCTCAGCCAGCTTCCCAGCCGCGCAATGGAGCCGCGAAGACGGCCAGGTGGTGGGTGGCTGGCGCTGGATGCGGGAGCCAGGGGGCGACCCCCAGGTTCTGTTGTTTCTTGGGCCCGACCCCAGCCGCCCCCGGGTTGAAGACGGGCCCAAAGCCGATGGCGGAGCGTTCACGGACTGGGCTCAAGGGGGAAGGGGTTTGCTGCGTCTGCGGCTGCGCCCCAAGGACCTGGCCGGCCTAGGCCTGCTGCCACCGGATTTACCCAAGCCCGTTCAAGCGGCCAGCCAGCTGGCCCTCGACGCCTCCATCAAGCGCCGTGGGCCCCTTAGCCAGCTGGGGGGATCGCTTCAGTGGGAGCGTTCTCGCTAGGAGGAGTTTTCTCGTTGACGGGAGTGGTCTCGCTAGGGGGGGCCAGTTTCTCCGCTTGGATTTTTTCGCGCTTGCGGCGATCAGCGGCCACGGTTTCCTCCATCAGCTCCACTGCCTGGGCCAACTTCTCCAAGTTGGTGGCATAGAGGTTGATGTCCTTGTCGAGGCGATCGCGCAACAGTCCCATGGCGGTACCCAGGTCATGGGCATAGGTGCGCAGGGTGGCTGGATCCATGCCATCAGCGCCCTGGGCCTGCTCCAGCAGGCTGAAGAGGCCAACGGCCATCAGCCTGGAGTAGTGAAAATCAGGGCGGCGAATGCCTGCCAGGGCTGCCGCTACCGGTTGGGGGGCTCCCTCGCCTTGCTGCACCACCCATTGCTTCACCTCGTCCACGCTGTGGTGGCCCATGGCTGCCATGGCCCCATCCCGTTGCTGGCGCATTTGCTGGGCATCAAAGCCAGAGGCCGCGCAAAGGGCAGCCAGGAGCCCTTCGCGGTGCTGCTCGGGGCGGTAGCCCTTGGTAAATCCGTCAAATACTTGGATCAAACCGCAGCTAAACAGGGCATCGAGTTCAAAGCCAGCCTGATGGCTGAGCAAGTGGAGCTCCACCAGGAGCTCATCGACCACGCGCCGATACAGGGGCGCGATCACGTAGGGGAATGCCAGATGGAAAGCGCGCTTGCTATCGGCAACGGTGAGAGCAACGCCCACTCGGAACAACCAGAAGTGGAGCGACCCTAGCGGGCCAGGCTCAGTAAGATCGTCTCAGTTCAATTGTCTGGCCCATGATCCCGATCGTCATTGAAGAGTCGGGTCGGGGCGAACGCGCGTTTGATATCTATTCGCGGCTGCTGCGCGAACGGATCATTTTCCTCGGTGAGCCCGTAACCGCTGAATCCGCCAACCGGGTGGTCGCCCAGCTCCTGTTCCTGGAGGCGGAGGACCCCGACAAGGACATCTTCATGTACATCAATTCCCCGGGCGGCTCGGTGTACGACGGGTTAGGGATCTTCGACACCATGCAGCACATCAAGCCTGACGTCCAAACCGTATGTGTGGGCTTGGCGGCCTCCATGGGGGCCTTTTTGCTGACTGCCGGCACTAAGGGCAAGCGGAGCAGTCTCACCCATTCGCGGATCATGATCCACCAGCCCTTGGGTGGGGCCCGGGGCCAGGCCAGCGACATCCGCATTCAGGCGGATGAAATCCTCTACCTGAAGCAGAAATTGAACCAGGAGCTTGCCGATCGCACCGGCCAACCCCTGACCCGCATCCAGGAAGACACCGACCGCGACTTTTTCATGTCACCAGCCGAGGCCGTGGGTTACGGCCTGATCGACAAGGTGATTGAAAAGAGGCCGATTCGCCCGGTCAGCTGAGGCTGGTTTCCTTGCCAAGGACTGGGGAGAACCGCTCTTTCTCCGGGATGGTGGCGAACTCGGCCACGATTGCTCGGAATTCATCGCCATCGAGGCTCTCCTTCTCGATCAGAAGTTCAACCACTCGGTCCATGCAAGAACGATGCTCGGCCACCAGGGCCACGGTTTCGCCGTAGCAACTCTGGACGATGGCGCGCACGGCATCGTCAATTTTGCTGGCGAGCCGATCGGATCCATCATTGCGAGTCATCAGATCGCGGCCCAGGAAGACCTCCTGGTTTCCGGCTTCAAAAGACACCTGGCCCAAATCACTCATGCCGAATCGGGTGACCATTTGACGGGCAATGGAGGCCACCTGTTGGATATCGCCTCCGGCTCCTGTGGTGACCTCGGCGTAGCCGAAGACCACGTCCTCAGCGGCTCGACCACCAAGGGCCCCCATGATGCGGGCCCGTAATTGGGCCCGACTCACCAGCATCTGCTCTTCATCGGGGGAGAACCAGGTGAGACCCTGGGCCTGACCACGGGGAATCAGGGTGACCTTTTGGACTGGGTCATGGGCTTTGACCAAGGTGCCCACCAGGGCATGGCCAACTTCGTGATAGGCAATCAGGCGCTTGCTGCGCCCATCTGTGAGGGGTTTGCCCTCCATGCCTGCGATGACCCGATCGACGGCGTCATCAAT
>CAIYSK010000363.1 GCA_903928835.1 uncultured cyanobacterium | reverse complement strand
TGGTTCGGCCTTTGGCAAGCAGTTCAAGCGGGCCGATCGCTCCGGGGCCCGGTGGGCCGTGGTGATTGGCGATCAGGAGGCCGCCGAGGGGCTTGTGGTGCTCAAGGATTTGCGCGCTGGCCCCCCCGATCCCCTGGTGGTGGGCAGGGGATCGGGCTCCGGTGACCTGCGTTTGACGCCCCAGGAGCTGGTGGGCCGCCTCAGGCCAGCCTGAACGTTTCGCCCTGCGCAACCAGCCAGGCCGCCCGACTACCTGTCCACCAGCCCCCGCACAGTCCGGGTCTGCGGCTGTTGACTGCCGTGGTTGATGTGTTTGGAGCTCCACGCCGCCCCAATGGGTGATCCGACCCTCGCGATCATTGCTGGTGCCGGAGTGCTGCCTCGGATGCTCGCGGAAGCCCTCACCCGCGACGGCAGGGACTACATCGCCTGCTATCCCCACGGCATCGACGTGGAGATTGAAGGGGCTGAACCCTTTTATTTCGAGCGCTCGATTTCGTTTTTTAAGTCGCTGGAGAAGCGGGGCATCCAGCAAGTGGTGATGGTGGGCAAGTTTGATCGGCCCAAATCCCTCAACGTTCTGCGCTTTGAGGCCTCCACCTTGATGGCCGCCCCCCGCATCCTGGCCTCCCTGCGCAGCGGCGATGACACCGCGCTCAGGTCGCTGGCCCAGATCATCGAGGAGCTGGGGCTGCAGGTGGTGGGGGTGGAAGAGGTGGCGCCGAATCTGCTCACCGAACCTGGGCTCTACGCCAGCCGGGTGCCCACCGAAGCCGAGCGCTCTGACGTGGAGCGGGCGGCCTACATCGTCGAAGCGATTTCGGGGGTGGATGTGGGCCAGGGGGCGATTGTGGCCGGTGGGCTGTGCCTGGCCACTGAAGCCCTGCCCGGCACCGACGCCATGCTCGATTGGGTGGCCTCGATTCGCCCCAATCTTCCTGAAGCGACCAAGGCGGGGGTGCTCTACAAGGGTCCCAAGGTCCACCAGGACCGGCGCATGGATCTGCCTGGAATTGGTCCGATCACCGTGGCCAAGGCAGCAGCAGCGGGCCTGGCCGGCATTGCCTGGGAAGCCCGCGGCGCCCTGCTGCTCGATGCCAAGCAAACCATGGCCGATGCCGAGCGACTAGGGATCTTTTTGTGGTCCCGCGAGCCCCTCAGGCGTTAAGCCCCAGCCCTCTCCAGCACCCCTTTGCTACTGGGCACAGCCCCGGCCCGGCGGGGATCCACCTCCACGGCAAGGCGCAGGGCCCGGGCGAAGGCCTTGAAGCAGGCCTCCACGATGTGGTGGGAGTTCACGCCATCGAGCTGGCGGATGTGCAAGGTGAGGCCGGCGTTGTTGGCCACGGCGGCGAAGAACTCCTTCACCAGTTCGGTGTCGTAGCTGCCGATTTTCTGGGCCGGAATCGTGAGGCCAAAGCTCAGGTGGGGCCGGCCAGAGCAATCCAGGGCCACCTGCACCAGGGCCTCATCCAAGGGCGCCACAAAGTGGCCAAAGCGGTGGATGCCGCGCCGGTCGGCGAGGGCTTGGGCGAGGGCTTGGCCAACGGCGATGCCCACGTCTTCGTTGGTGTGGTGGTCGTCGATATGGGTGTCGCCCTTGGCGCTGATCTCCAGATCCAAGAGCCCGTGACTGGCGATCTGGTGGAGCATGTGGTCGAGGAAGGGCACGCCGGTGCCCACCTGGCAGCTGCCCGTGCCATCGAGGTTGAGCTTGATGCGCACATCGGTTTCCCCCGTGACGCGGTGAATTTCGCCGGTGCGCATGGCTAGCAACCCTTTGGCCCCATGGTGCCAGGCAGGTCCAGCCCATAGGCGATTCGAAGGCTCAGTGGTGTGGCTCAGTCGCGCCAGCGCTTGAGCAGATCGCCGTAGGCATCGATGCGGCGATCGCGCAGGAAGGGCCACCAGCGGCGCACGGCCTCACTGCGCTCCAGATCCAGATCCACG